>WQWG01000021.1 GCA_009785435.1 Clostridiales bacterium | reverse complement strand
TCGAAGTGCATAATGACCCGCCGCGCGCATTGTGTGACGGCGCGCAATCATTGACCCCAAATTATTTTAAAACACTGGTGCAAGATGTCATGAAAGTGAAAAATGCGCTGATATGAGAAAAGTTACGGTAGATGCTTCAATCAAATATGATGTATGGATCGGCAGCGGGCTTTTGGAGCGTGCGGGAGCGTATGTGTCTGAGGTTTTTCCGCGCTGTAAGCTTTGTGTCGTTTCCGATGATACGGTGTACGGGCTTTACGGAGAAACGGTGATTGCCTCGCTTCAAGATGCCGGTTACGATGTGTGTGTGTTTACGTTTGCTGCCGGAGAACGATCCAAAAATTTGGATACGGTTTCAGCATTGCTTGAATTTCTGGCGAAAGAACAGCTCACGCGCACGGATGCTATCGTCGCGCTTGGTGGCGGCGTTACGGGCGATTTTGCCGGGTTTGCGGCGGCCTGTTATTTGAGAGGGATCCCTTTTGCCCAGATACCGACAACATTGCTTGCCGCAGTCGATTCGTCTGTCGGCGGAAAAACAGGGGTCAACCTGACAAGCGGAAAAAATCTTGCAGGTGCGTTTTGGCAGCCGTCTCTTGTTTTGTGCGATTACAGCTTGTTTGAATCGCTTGAAGCGGATATTTTGCTTGATGGAATCGCTGAGGTCATCAAATACGGTGTGATTGCCGATGAAGAACTTTTTAAAGTGATGGCTTCCAATGATGTTGCCTCTTTGTTTGAAAACAATTTGCTTGAACAGGTCATCGAAAAGTGTGTTACAATAAAAAGTAATATTGTCAGTGAAGATGAACGCGATACCGGAAAAAGACAGCTTTTGAATTTCGGGCATACGCTTGGACACGCCATTGAACGGTGCAGCAATTATGAGATTTCCCACGGACATGCAGTTGCGATCGGCATGCTTTATATGTCACGCGCGGCTGCTCAGGCCGGCCTTTCGCCCGAAAGCTGTGCAACGGATATTGAAGCCGTTTTAAAAAAATATCATTTTGCGCGATCATGCAATTATTCTGCAGATCAGCTGTATGAAGCAGCACTGATCGACAAAAAAAGAACAGGGAATTCCATCACGTTGATCCTCCCTGATCGAATCGGGTGTTGCCGTCTCGAAAAAGTGGAACTAAGCTTGTTTAGAGAACTTGTTGAAAATGGAGTCCGTTATGAATGTTAAAATTTCACCCAAAAATTTATCGGGAGAAGTTGCCGCGATCCCATCAAAGTCACAGGCGCATCGGATGATGATCGCGGCTTTTTTGAGCGGCGCGTCCCCTTGCCTTTCCATTGACAGCAGTTCGGATGACATTGAAGCGACAAAGGATTGTCTCTTGCAGTTTTCCGGAAGCGATACACCTGTGTTTGATTGCCGTGAAAGTGGCTCTACGCTTAGGTTTCTTTTGCCGATTGCGATGGCTCTGAAAAACAAAGCGACATTCATCGGCGCGGGCAGGCTTCCGAGCAGGCCTCTTTCCCCCTTTAAAGAACAACTGGAAGCGCAAGGCTGCATTTTTTCTATGGGCGAGGGGGAAACGGAAATTTGCACGGTTACAGGGGCGCTTACGGGAGGCACGTTTACGCTTCCCGGCAATGTCAGCTCACAGTTTATCACGGGCTTGCTTTTTGCGTTGCCTCTGCTTGATGAGAACAGTGAAATCATTCTTTCGTCTCCGTTGCAGTCCGCTCTTTATGTGGCGATGACGCTGCAAGTTCTTACATTGTTCGGAATCAAAATCGATATCATTTTTGACGAAAACAGCGCCTATTCGGCGTTTCAAATAAAAGGAAAACAAAAATATATGCGTCCCGAGGACATGACCGTTGAGGGCGACTGGTCCAATGCGGCGTTTTGGCTTGCTGCCGGGGCGCTTGCCTCTTCTTTTGATTGCTCCGTCACGTGCAGTGGCCTAAACCTTGCCTCGGAACAAGGGGACAAAAAAATCACGTCTGTCATCGAAGCCTTTGGAGGAAACATATCAAAAAACGCAAACCGCGTGACCGCTTCGCCGGGCAAGCTTCGAGGGATTGAAATCGATGCGACGGATATACCCGATTTGATTCCGATTTTATCGGTTGTGGCGTCGGTATCGTCCGGAACGACGACGGTGATCAATGCCGAAAGGCTCAGAATTAAGGAAAGCGACCGCTTGCATGCGACGTATGATTGCTTGACGAAGCTTGGTGCGGATGTAGAGGAGCTTTCGGGCGGCCTTATTATCAAAGGAAAAGAGAAATTGAAGGGCGGTACCGTTTCGGGGTTTAACGACCACCGCATGGTCATGTCGATGGCGATTGCGTCGATTTGCTGTGAAAACCCTGTCATCATAGAGGGGGCGCAGGCTGTGAACAAGTCGTATCCTCATTTCTTTGATGATTTTAAAAAGTTGGGAGGTGATGTCGTTGTTATCTAGCTTCGGCCAAACCGTAAAAGTTTCTGTCTTTGGCGGTTCGCATGAGCCGGCGATTGGCGTTACGATTGAGGGGCTTCCCAAAGGGCAAAAAATTGATATGGATCGATTGCAGCGTTTTCTTGCGCGTCGCGCGCCCGGGAACAACGCGTTTTCAACAGACCGCAAGGAACCTGACATCGCGATTGTAAAGGCAGGGCTTCACGGCGGCGTGACGTTTGGGCCTCCCGTAACCATTATTATTGAGAACAAAGATACAAACCCATCGGATTACCGTACGTTAAAGAACATTCCAAGGCCTTCTCATGCCGATTATACGGCGAGGCTTAAATATGGAGAGCATCTGAATATGTCGGGAGGTGGCCCTTTTTCAGGCAGGATGACGGCTCCGCTTTGTATAGCCGGAGCCATCGCAATACAAGTTTTGGAAAGCCATGGCATCAAGATCGGGGCGCATATCTTTTCGATTGCGGACATCAAGGATGAACCTTTTGATGCCGTCCATATTTCAAAAGAAAAATTGGAGCGTCTTGCAAATGACCCTTTTCCGGTCATTTCTGAAAATGCCGGGCTTGCAATGCAGGAAGCCATACTTGTTTCCCGTGAAACAGGCGATTCTCTCGGAGGCGTTGTGGAATGCTGCGCGATCGGCGTTCCCGCAGGCATCGGAGGGCCGATGTATGATGGCGTTGAAAGCGCGCTTTCACAGGTTTTCTTTGGAATTCCGGCCGTAAAAGGTGTTGAGTTTGGAGCCGGTTTTCAATCAACACGCCTCAAAGGCTCCGAGAACAACGATGCGTTTTACTTCGACGGAGAAGAGGAAAACAGGACTGTAAAGACAAAAACAAACAACCATGGCGGAATCCTCGGCGGCATCACGTCGGGCATGCCGATCATCGCGCGTCTTGCGTTTAAACCGACGCCCTCGATATCGCTGGAGCAGGATTCGGTGGATCTGGAGACCGGGCAGAACACGAAACTGGTCATCACAGGAAGACATGATCCATGTATCGTTCCGCGCGCGGTGCCTGTTGTGGAGGCGGCGATGGCGGTTGGATTGTTGGATTTAATTTTATCAGATAAATAAGGAGGTAGGCATGAAACTTGACGATTTAAGAGTTGAAATTGACAGCGTAGACGAGGAACTGATCGAGCTGTTTATGAAAAGAATGGACATTGCGCTACAGGTAGCGGAATATAAAAAAGAGCACAATTTGCCTGTATTAAACACGCAAAGGGAGCGGGAAATTTTAAACAAGGTTTCTGACAGGGTTTCGGAAAAAGCAGGAGCCGAACTGGATACGTATGCAAGAGTGTTCTTCAGCACATTGCTTGACGTATCCCGATCCCGCCAAAATTTATTCCTGAGCGGGGAATCGTCCTTGACGCAAAGAGCGCTTAAAGCGATGAAAGAGACACCGATCCTGTTTCCGGAAAAGGCAACGGTTGCGTGTCAAGGGATCGAGGGCGCTTATTCACAATTTGCTTCCGAAAAGATTTTCAAACTACCGTCGATCATGTATTTTAATACGTTTGAAAACGTGTTTTCCGCCGTTGAAAAAGGGCTGTGCCAGTACGGCATTTTGCCGATTGAAAACAGCTCGGCCGGTTCTGTCGGGGAAGTCTATGATTTAATGAAAAACCACAACTTCTCCATCGCGAAAAGTGTAAAATTGCATATCAAGCATACGCTTCTCGTAAATCCGGGAACGAAACTTTCGGATATTAAAGAGATTTATTCTCATGAGCAAGCATTGAACCAATGCGGCCGTTTCTTGAAAGACTTAAAGAATGTAAAAATAAAAGTGTGTGAAAATACTGCGGAAGCGGCGCAAACCGTAAAATCGCTTGCAAACAATCATTCAGCTGCGATCTCGTCAAGAAATTGCGCGGCGCTTTATGGCCTTGAAATATTGGATGATGACATTCAAAACAGTGACAACAATTATACTCGTTTTATTTGTATTTCGAAAAACCTTGAAATATACCCGGGTGCCAATCGAATCAGCTTGATGTTGTCGGTTCCTCACAGGCCGCTTGCCCTGTATCACATCATTGCGAAATTTGCCGCATTGGGGCTAAACATGTCGAAACTGGAGTCTCGTCCGGTTCCCGGCAGCGATTTTGATTTTATGTTTTATTTTGACATCGATGGGTCGCTTCATTCGGAACCGGTTTTGGCTTTGATGTCACAACTGGAAAAAGAATTGGATTTCTTTGTTTTCCTCGGAAATTATCCGGAAGAGTGATGTGATGGGCTATGGATTAATTGGTGAGAATTTATCGTACAGTTTTTCAAAACTGATTCATGAAAAACTCGGAGACTATCCATATGAACTCTTTGGCTTCAATTCCGATCAGTTCGCGGCGTACATGGCCGGTGGACATTTTGACGGGTTGAACATCACAGTCCCTTATAAAAAAGCGGTGATGCCTTTTTGTGATGAAATTTCTGAAATCGCAAAAGAAATCGGCGCGGTCAACACGGTGTATCAAAAAGACGGCAAACGATTTGGAACCAATACCGACTATGACGGCTTTGTGTATATGGCGCAACGGTGCGGCATTTCGTTCAAAGGAAAAAAAGTTTTGATCCTCGGTGCCGGCGGCACGAGCCTTACGGTTCAAAAGTGCGTTCGGGATGGAGGCGCTCGGGAAATATCCGTGGCGTACAGAAACCACAATTTTGAGGCCGATCATGATGCTGAAATCATCGTAAACACAACGCCGGTCGGAACGTTTCCGAACAACGGTGAAAAAATCATCGATTTGGCACAATTTCCAACGTGCGAGGGTGTGCTTGACGTTGTTTACAATCCGTTGCGTACGGATTTGCTGCTTCGCGCCAAAGAAAAAAACATCCCCCATTCAGATGGGCTTCCGATGCTCGTCGCGCAGGCAACGGCTGCCGCAACGTTGTTTACCGGAAAGGATTATGGACACCGAAACGAAGAAATCATCGAATGGCTGCTTTCTTCGATTCAAAACATCGTTTTGATCGGTATGCCGGGGTCAGGAAAAAGTACGGTGGGGAAATATCTGGCGGAAAAAATGGGTCGGACATTCATTGATTTGGATGAGGCGATCGTTCAAGCGGCGAGCCTGTCGATTCCGGATATTTTTTCGAAATATGGAGAGCCTGTCTTTCGAGACATGGAAACCGCCGCAGCGAAAGAATACGGCAAACAAAAAGGTCTCGTCATCGCTACGGGGGGCGGCGTTGTCCTAAAAAAAGAAAACATGGATGCGCTGATGCAAAACGGCGTACTCTTCTTTTTAAACCGGGAAATCAGCAAACTCGCAACAGACGGCAGACCCCTTTCAACAGGGATAGAGGCGCTTCAAAAGATGGATCAAGAAAGACGTCCTCTCTATGAAACGTATGGCGATTATGTGATCGATGTTTCCGAAGATGTTGCTGAAACCGGCAACAAGATCGAAAAAATAATAAGAGAAAGAAAATAGGAGAAAGAAAATATGTCAGTTACATTTGAAACACTTAAAAAAGATGAGCAAGTGCGTGCGTATATCACAGCCGGAAACAATGCTCTTACCGTCTTGGGCTTTACGGAACATTCCTTTGCGCATGTGCATAAAACAGCGGAAACAGCGGGTTCAGTCTTAAAGGCGTTTGGTTATTCGGATCACATGGTCGAGCTTGCCAAGATATCAGGCTTGATGCATGACATCGGCAATATGGTTAACCGCGCGTACCATGCGCTGACGGGAGCCGAAATCGCCCGCTCGATTCTCGAAAAGCACGGCATGTCTTACGAGGATGTCGGGATCGTTTGCAGCGCCATCGGCAACCATGACGAAGAGACCGGCCGGCCGATCAATGCCGTTTCGGCAGCGCTGATCTTAGCCGATAAGTCGGACGTGCGTCGTTCAAGGGTGCAAGAGACGAATATGGAAGATATCCTTGCGGACATACACGATCGCGTGAATTATGCGGTTGAACGAGCAGAACTCACGGTGAACCAAGGGGAAAAGTCAACCATCGTGAAGCTGTGTCTTGATATCGACAATAACTTCTGTCCTGTGATGGATTATTTTGAAATCTTTTTGACGCGTATGATCATGTGTCGCAGAGCGGCCGCATTTTTGGGTGCAGATTTTGAATTGGTGATTAACGATTTGAAAATCATGTAGTTGGTTTTTAAGACATTTCACAGATGCTGTTTGCCAACGTCGCAAATTCATTCAGGTCAAGCGTTTCGGCTCTCCTTGCAGGGTCTATGGAAGCCCTTTGGAGCGCGTCGTGAATGCGCTCTTTGCCGAGGCCATTGACGCCGGTGAGTGCATTTAACAACGTTTTTCTTCGTTGTCCGAACCCTGCTTTGATGCACGCAAAAAAGACCTTTTCATCGATCAGGTCGACAGGCGTGCTTTTTCGGATGTCAAGCCTGAGAACTTGTGAATCGACATTTGGTTTTGGGAAAAAAACGCTTCGATGTACATCTGCAATATGGTGGACGGTACAATAATAGTTGATTGCGACGGTGATGGCTCCATACGCTTTTGTGCCGGGGCTTGCGTTTAAACGCTGGGCGACTTCTTTTTGCATCATGATGGTGATGCTTTGCGCCTGCGTCTTTTCTTCGAGGATTTTCATGATCACGGGCGTTGTAATATAGTATGGCAGATTGCCGATGATCTTGACGTGATCCATGCCCGTTTGTTTGATGATTTCGTTTAGATTTTGTTTGAGGATATCGCCATGTATAATCTCAATGTTGTTGTACTCTTTTAAGGTTTCTGAAAGGATTGGGATCAAATGTTGATCGATTTCGATCGCGATGACCCTCGCCGCGCGAGAAGCTGCAGCTGCGGTAAGAACACCCATCCCCGGGCCGATTTCGATCACGAGGTCTTTTTCGCCGATCTGCGCACCATCAATGATTTTATCGATGATATTTTGATCAGTCAGGAAGTTTTGTCCTAAATTTTTTGATATTTTGAAATTATGCTTGTCTTTAAGCGCTGCGATAACCGCAGGCGAGTATAGCTTCATGTAGCTCCTCCATGGTGATGCCGTATTGATTGAGTTTGTTTAAGAATGCTTTGGCATTGCCATAACCGATGCCAAGATATTTTCCGATGTTTGCTCTTTTCTCTGCCGCGTCTTTGTCTCCCACCAGCCCAAACTTCACAATGTCTTCATAGGTAAAGGTTTGCGTGCGTTCTTCAAAGCTGGCTCTTGCTTTTTGTATGGCATCTCTGATTGCTTCCGGATCCGCGTTTTCAACGCCGATGTCTCCGGCTTTTTCGGCGTCGGACAACATCAAATACGCATGCTTTGCTTTTGGAAAGCGCTCTGCGAGTCTTTTTCTGATTTGTTCGCCTGAAAAATCCGGATCGGTGAAAATGATAAGACCTTTTTCAAGATATGCTTTTTCGATTTGCTGCCACGTTGCTTCGCGTATTCCAAACCCGTGTGTTTCAATTGTTTGGGCTAAGACAGCGCGCTTGATCGCTGCCGAGTCGTCACGCCCCTCGACAACAATGATTTCTTTTACTGCAATCAAAGCCGTCACTCTTCGTCATTGTCGAGTGGAACAATGAAATAGATTTCCCCCGGCATGATCATTCGAAGCGTTGCCCTCGCCTGCTGTTCGACGAATTCAGGGCTGTGTACATTTTGAAGCTGAAACTCCAGCCTTGCTTTTTCTGCTTCAAGCGCTTCTCTGTTGGCAAGTGCTTTTTCAAGGTCATTTTCGACAGAAAAGATTTGATAAACGGAAGCAACACCAAGCGCTATAATGAACATCATTATAGCGGTATAAAAAAATAGTTTTCTGTTTCTTTGAGTCACTTTTCGCCGTGAGGGTTCAGCTTTTTCGGTTTCGTAGGTGTTTTTGGCAAGCGCCATGCGTTTTTCTTTTCTGGCCTCTCGCGCTTTTTCAAAGTCAATGATTTGGTTGTTTTTTCTGAACTCTCTGCTGCGGCGGAATTTTTTCCATTTGAACATATAATCGTACCTGATACATTGCAATTCAAACAGCAACTGTCGTCACTTTGGAAACAGTATACCATACAACGTTTTTCTCCACAAGAACATTCCGAGAATAAATGCAGCAGCTGCGTGAAAACTGATTGCTCCAAATGAGGCTCTGTATAAAAATGCGCATGTCAAAAGTCCTGCGAATATCCAAAGCATCAATTCTGAAATGGCGGCGATGGTTTTTTTCATTCCGGATTTGTGTTTGATAAAAGAAAAGAGTTCAAATAGAATCATAAATGCCATGCCGGAAACGAGCATCACTGCCGTTTCATAGAGTTGAGCCCTTATGAGTTCTGTAAGCGTGATCATTTTAATATTTTCCTGATGAGTCCTTTGTCTTTTTTATCGCGTTTTTCTGTGTATGTTGCGGAGATGATATCGCCTGTGATGATCACTTTGCCGTCGGCGATGTCCAGTTTTTGAATGTGCAGCCTGTGGCCTTTGATGACAAGGCCGCCTGTTTTGAGTGAAACAAGAACCGTTTCGTCGTTGAAACTTTCCACATCGGCGACTTCTGTGATCGTAGCGCGTTCCCTGCCGTCAATGTGCATGACATGGTTTTCCACTTTTGCCCTCCTTTTTGGACGGAGCCAAATTTGAATACGTTACCTTTATTCAATATATAGCAAAAGGGAATGAGGTAGAACTTTAAATGACCATCTGTTGCCTCTTATTGTAAAGCGTTTTATGCCCGAAGTAGAGCGAACCAAACACGGATAAGCACGTAACGGTGCAGATGGCGATGATGATGGCGATCTGATACAGGATGGCGATCGTAGGCAACGTGCCGGCAAGCATTTGTCCCGTCATCATGCCGGGC
>WQWG01000020.1 GCA_009785435.1 Clostridiales bacterium | reverse complement strand
TCTGATGTATTTGCGATCAAAACAGTTCTTTTCATCAAAGACTGCCCCGTTTTGGGGTCGATCAGTTCCGGAAATTCCATCAGTACGTCGGTCATCTCATTTCCGCGTTCACCGCAACCGATGTAGACGACGATTTCCGCGTCAGCCCATTTCGCCAAAGCATGCTGAACAACGGTCTTGCCCGAGCCGAAAGGACCCGGAACTGCAGCCACGCCGCCTTTGGCGATCGGGAACAGGGTATCGATAACCCTTTGCCCTGTGATCAACGGGCTTGTTGGAACAAGTTTTTCTTTATAGGGGCGTCCTGCCCTGACAGGCCATTTTTGCATCATGGTCAGTTCTTTGATTTCGCCCGTATCGGTTTTTACCTTGGCCACCACATCTTCTACCGTGAAGCTGCCGCCTTGTATGAATTCAACAACGCCGGATATTCCATACGGAACCATGATTTTCTGTTCGACCAAAACGGTTTCCTGAACAGTTCCAATGACGTCGCCACTTTCCACCTGTTCTCCCACTTTTACGGTCGGTACAAATTCCCATAACGCTTCTCTGTCAAGGGATGGTACTTGAATACCTCTTGTAATGTTGGGCCCTACCATGTCATACATGACTTTTAAAGGGCGCTGGATCCCATCGTACATGGTTTCCATAAGCCCCGGCCCTAATTCTACGCTCAGAGGCGCTCCGGTCGTTACAACAGGCACGCCCGGCCCCAGACCGGCAGTCTCCTCATAAACCTGAATAGACGCCATACCGCCGCGCATCTCTATGATTTCGCCGATCAAGCCTTGATTGCCTACGCGGACAACGTCAAACATATTCGCGTCTTGCATTCCCTCGGCGATAACGAGCGGACCTGATACTTTTACGATTTTGCCTTGGCTCACTTATTGGTCACCTCCAAATAAAATATCCGCGCCAATTGCGCGCTCTACTGACTTCTTCAATTTTTCGAAGCCCACGCCGTAATTACCGTCCATTCCCGGAATCGGCACAATTGCGGGAAGTTTACGATCTTTGTATTGATCCATGACTTCCTGCATATCTTTTGCAAAATTTTCGGTAATGAAAATGATTGCGTAGTGTTCTTTTATGATTTGATGCAATGTCTTTCTGGCTTCATCTGCCGACACACAGGGAAACACCGAAAGACCGACGGCTTTAAAGCCAAGCACGCTGTCGCGATCGCCTATGACGCCAACCTTATACATATGTGTTCCTTACCCTTTCTCGAATCAACTCTGTCGGAATGCCTGCAAGTTTGCCGGCCATGATGATCCTGACCGTCTTGACCTCGCTTTCCTTGGCTGCCAGATAGCCTGCGAGAGGCTCTACTCCGAATGCAATATACTTCGATTGTTTGATATAATCCATGATGAAATTATCACAGAGTTTTTCCAAAGCTGTAAATCTTCCGGTTTCTTTGAGCATGGCAGCGCTTTCATAAAGCAAAGGCTGAAAGTCATAGGCCAACAATCGATCGGCAAACTGTTCCGGCGTTTCATCATAACCGTTGATAAACAATCTTTCGGGAACTTTTCCGCCTGCTATGTATATTTTCGAAAAAAAGTCCCATGATTTGTTCATTTCTTTCGCTCTGATAAACGATTTCAAGTTAA
Organism: Clostridiales bacterium; assembly: GCA_009785435.1. GTDB lineage: Bacteria > Bacillota > Clostridia > Peptostreptococcales > Anaerovoracaceae > WQWG01. The sequence continues at coordinate 7,757 of WQWG01000020.1, read as the reverse complement.
CGGTGTCGATTTTCAGCGCGATATACTTACTGATGAAATCATTGTTCAATTTGGATATTTCGATGTTGATGTCTCTGTAACAAGCCTTATCCAAGATCAAGTCAATGACTTGCGGATCTTGAGTCGTTCCAAACGCTTCAACGGCTTCCTGTATCCCTTTGGCCATTTCTGCTCTCATGCCAAAATAATTTCTGCTTTGAACCAGCTCAACGAGTTCTGCCACCGGAATGGTTCCCGCCCCGATCAGAAGTTCTTCTGCCGGTGCATTTGAAAATTCCGCTTTGAGCAGTACTTTGATGTTGTGATAATCGTTCGGATAAAGAAAATGGGTGAAGTACTCCTTTTCAGGCGCCAAAGACATGACCGTATCGTATGCCTTTTGGAGCTCCAGCACCAGCAGTTTTTCAAATTCTGCGGCAGGTGTATCTTCAAGACCTTCACCATAATGTAATTCATAGAGAACTTTCAGGGCATCGTCCGGCGTTTTGCTATCCAGCATACGCTCCACTTTTTCCTGACTCAGAAGGTATTTCTCCTTACCCCTTATGAAGGCTGTAACGAATATATAATCATTACGCTTATACTTTCTCATATTTATCCTCATGATTCTGGAATAATACGGCCACGATTTCCGGCGTGGCACCCTCTTTCAGCGCGTTAACCATGGTTTCCAAACCGGAATTGATTTCAAGGGCTCCGTGTTTTAATACAAAGCCGCCTTTCATGTTTATGGTCTGCTCAGAAAGTGTTAAGTTTCCGCCATCCAACGCTTTGTTGGCCGCTTTCACAAGGTCTTCGCCAACAGCCGCCTTATCTTTGGCATTCAAAACGATTTGCCCGTCTTTCATGCCGATTTCGGCAATTTTACCGACAAGAAACGCGATGTATTGTTCCGGTTTCATATCGGCCAAGTGATCGATCGCCGCAACGACAACGTTCGCAACCGCTGCTTGTTTCGCAGAAAGCCGCATTTTGCGCGCTTCCAGCTCCGCTACCGAATTTTTTCTATGTTTGACTGACGCAGCATCTTTAGATGCACGTTCTGACATAAGCACACGAATTGAATCCGCTTCTTTCAAGGCTTGCGCGGTGATTTCCGCCGCTTCTTGTTTCGCCGCTGAAATAAGCTCCTCTGCATATTCCGTTGCATCGCTTACGATTTTTGCGGTAATATTGTCTATGCTCATCTCTTCACATCCTTACTATAAATTTGCATATTAGACCATGTTATACATCAAGAATGAAATCAACAGCGCAAATACAGCAAAGGTTTCTACCATAGCCGCATAAATCAGGGCTTTTGCAAGTTCACCGGATTTCTTTCCGATGAGGATGATCCCTGTAACCATCGTTTTACCCTGCGCTACGGCTGCTATGTATCCGACAACACCGATCGGAATTCCGGCGCCCAATAAAAACAGCCCTGTCTGCCAGTCGGTCACTTCCATCGCTTTGTTGAGAATCAAGAATCCCATCAAAAGTCCATAAATACCATTTGTTGTTCCTACCGCCTGAAGTACCAGCGTTTGTCCGAACTTCTTCGGATCCTCCGCTACGACTGCCGCTGCCGCCTGACCGGCCATACCTAACGCTACAGCGCTTCCCGCTCCCGAAAGTCCGGCTGCAATGACAGCTCCGAATAACGCTAATGCAATGCCTAATTCCATTTAATTTTCCTCCTTGACTATTTTCACATATTTTGTATGATTCATAAAAGGCTTAAAGGGTATCCCGCCGCCTTCATAAAACTTGCTGAAAAACTCAACGTATTGCAAACGAATGGAGTGCACAAAGGAACCGAGCGCACTGACCAAAAAGTTGAATACGTGAGCAAACAATACGATCACAATAAAGCAAATGACACCGATGACGCCACTTCCCGGCATGGACGCGATCGTATTAAAAACTTGCGCGATAACGCTGCCCGCAAGGCATAACGCAAGCAAACGCGCATAAGACAATATATCGGACAAGTATCTTGTGATTCCGTACAGGTTCCAAAGCCCCAACAATCGATTGATGCCTTTCCCCATGAAAATCGGCAGAATCAGTACGCCGGCAACGCCCGTGATGCTCAGCCACTGCCCGATTTGGCTTGCGCCGTCAAAGAGCATGTCGCCCGCGATCAAAAGTCCCAAGCCGATGAGAAGCGCATACCAGACCACACTGTCGTTGATCGCATCCAGCACCCTGCCTTCTCTGAGATGCGCATATGCTTTTACGCCCAGCGCGACAAAGATATGAACGACACCGCAAAGACATGCGAATATCAACATGGTCATTGAGTCTTGAACAGGATCGATCCATAGCGGAGTGATCGTTACGGTTCTTCCAAAGAAGTTTTCAGCCACCACAGGGATCAAATTGCCGAAAAAGCTTCCGAAAATGGCACCCCAGATGAATGTGGACACGCCGCAATATCCGAGTTGTTTGATGAACTTGTACATGTTGCCTTCCAATTTGCCTGACATCACTGCCGCAAAACTCAGAAGCGCCAATATAATTCCGTAGCCCATGTCGGCGAACATAATTCCGAAGAAGCAGACATAGAAAAAGCTGAAAACAGGCGTAGGATCCAGTTCCCGCGAGTTGGGCAAATCGTAAAGTTCGGTGATGGTTTCGATCGGAGTGATCAGTTTATTGTTTTTAAGCAATACCGGTGTTTCTTCTCCTTTTTCAGGCGCAATAATTTCATAGTAACAACCGTATTGTTTTAACAGCGTCTCCAAATTTTCCGACGCTTCTGCCGGAATCCAACCGTCTATATAGAACGTTCGATTCGTGGCAAGCATGCCGTCCAATGCCTTTGCCTTATCTTGAGTGGTCACGAGATAATCATAAAACAGCTCAATGGCATCTTTACGCACGACCATATCGGCAAAGCCTTGTTCCACTTCTGTGATCTTTTTTGAAATTTCGATCATTTCGGATCGATATCGGGCAATGTTTTCTGCCGCGCTTCCGGTTAAGCCTTTAAAAGACATTTTATTGAAACCGTACTGCTTCAATACGCCATGAATCTCTTCATCCGCCTCTTTCATGTAAATGAGCGATATGTATTGTTGCTCCGGATCAGCGGAAACAAGCGCAAGCTCCACCTGATTCGTTACTTCTTCGAGCGCGTTTTTCATCTGGCCGATGTCAACCCTTGGCGGAACAACGCCCATCGACACGTATGTATATTTTGTTTCCGGAACCTCAAGCGGAACTTGGTATGTTGCCCAAGGCTCAAGGCCAATCACTGCCGTTTCAATTTTGTTGCGCGTATTTTGCAGTTCCTTGATCCTGTTGGACAGGTCAAGGATGATGTTGATGTCTTCTTCTATTGCTTGCTCATCTTTTTGTATGGTTTGAACAAACGTACTTTTTGACACGGCTCTTCTCGCGCTGAAGAGAGGCTTTTTCGATGTATCATATGTACCGAGTGTTTTCAGTACATTGTCAATCACGTTTAATTTACTTTCGATCTCCGCAATTTCTAAGTCGCGTCTTCGATTCAATGCAAGCGGTGCCCATTCTTCATCGTGCAATTTGGACTCTTGACCGGAGAGTTCGGTTACGCCCAGTTCCATCAGTTCTGCCATGAAGGATTCTGCCGCATCATCGATTCCGATGATCGTAAACTTGTTCATTTTAACAACGGCCATTAGTTCACGACCTTCCCAACAATGACCGAAATGGCTTTGTCTAAATTCTTGTCTGCCGCGCCAAGAAGCATATCGCACTCCCAATGAGCGGTCTGGATCGTTTTGTCATAATCGCCCATGGCTTCTTCGTTTGCGTTTGCAAGCGTTTTCTTATATGAATCATCTGCTTCCAGCCTTGCTCTTTCAATCAGAGCTGTCGCTTCATCCGTTGCCGCGCTGACGATCTTCTTTGATTCCGCAAGCGCGTCACGCTTCATTTTATCAGCATATTCCTCTTGTTCCAGTATTTTTTTTAAGTACTCCATTGACACTCTTTTCTACCTCCCAAATTGTAAATATACTTCCATCTATATTTCTCTGTATGCATGTATACAAAACAACGCCTATTGTTACAATTTAAACAATGTCTTGTTTTAATTCATACTTTAATATACTCTAAAAAATTTGCATTGTCTACATCAATTTTTATGAAAATATCGTTAAAAAAATGACATTGAACGGGTTATTTTCCAACGCCCAGATATTCTTCCAGTTTACGTTTTGTACGTTGGATCGCATTGTCTATCGATTTCGGCGTTTTGCCAAATAGTTGCGCGATTTCATTGTAGTTATGGCCTTTCATGTATTCGTTCCAGACTTTGAGTTCCATATCGCTGAAAGGACTGCTTTCTTCAAGGTAATTCATATCTTCTTTGAAGATATACAGGGCTTCCGGATCACCATAATTATCGGACAGCAATGTGTCTTCTAGGGTCTGGTCTTGCTGGTCGGAGATCGGGTCGCTAAACGAGAGGGAGTTGTTGAGCGGCGCATGTTTTTGCCGCTGCGCTGCTTTGATCGCACTTAATATCTGCCTGTTGATGCAAATTTCCGCAAATGTGTAAAACGACGCTTGTTTTTCTTCGTTGTAGCCTTTGATCGCTTTAAAGATTCCGATCATTCCCTCTTGCACGATGTCTTCTGTATCGGCTCCAACAATAAAGTAGACGTGAGCTTTGCCCCTGACTACATTTTTGTATTTTCGGATCAAGTATTCTTCCGCATCCGCGTTGCCTTGCTGCGCTTCCTTGACCAGTAGCTCGTCGGCAATTTGCGCGTATTTATCTTCCATCCCTTTGCCTTTGTACTTCATACAACAAAATCGCCGCTGCATTTGATGCATTCAACGAATTGATTTTGCCTTTCATCGCGATTGACACCACAAAGTCACATTTTTCTCTGACGAGCTTGCCGACTCCGGAGCCTTCGCCTCCGATCACAAGCCCGATCGCCCCTTTTAAGTTTGCGTTGTAGTAAAGCTCGCCACCCTGATCGGCCGCTCCGATCCAAAGCCCCTTGTTTTTCAGTTGATCGATCGTCTGTGCGATGTTTGAAACCCTTGCGCACAGCATGTATTCCGAAGCCCCTGCGGATGCTTTCACTGCTGTTTCTGTAATGCCCACGGCTCTTCTTTTGGGGATCACAACGCCGTGAGCGCCTGCGGCCTCGGCAGTTCGGATGATGGCGCCTAAGTTGTGCGGATCTTCTACGCCATCGAGAATCACAACGAACGGGTCTTCGCCGCGCTGTTCCGCCAGTTGCAGGATGTCTTCCACGTCACAGTAACGATGCGCCGAAACAATCGCAACGACACCTTGATGGTTTCCGGTCGCCAGCTTATCAAAAATGAGTTTCTCTTCGAAGTAAACCGGAATGCCTTTGTCTCGCGCCATCGCTGTTATTTTCTTGATTGAACCTTCGGTACCCTTGCATATATGGAGCTTTTCGATTTCTCTGTCCGCTTTCAGGGCTTCAATGACAGGATTCCTGCCGATGATGGTGTTGCTCATTTCCTGATATATTCAAAGAATTGATAGTTCACTGAATTTTCCTCCATAATATCGCTTGACCAATTGATCACAAATTCATCCGGACTTGCGTCAAGGTTTGGGAAATGCCTGTCGGCATCAAACGCTTTCAGTATTTTTGTAACAAAAAATGCATCGCAATACGGCAGGAACAGTCGATAGATGGACTCTCCGCCCGCGACGAATATGGTTTCATTTGGATTGTCTTCCACGTATTCAAGCGCCTCATCGAGAGAGTGAAGCACCGGGCAACCCGGTGCAAAGTCCGTATTTCGTGACAAAATGATGGTTTTCCTGCCGGGCAGAAGCCTGCCCCCCATGCTGTCAAACGTTTCTCTGCCGAGTATGATCGTATTGCCAAGTGTTTTTTCTTTAAAATATTTGAGATCGCCGGGCAAGTGGACAAGCAGCTGTCCGCTGCATCCAATCCCCCAATTTTGGTCAACAACCACGATCGCGTTCATCTTTTTCCCTTTATATTGCAATTGGTATCTCCTTTATTTGCGCATTCTTTTGATATCCGTCTATGAATAGGTCTTCCACTGTAAAGTCATAGAAGTCTTTGATGTTCGGGTTTAAGCTGAACGTTGGGGCAGGGTATGACGGACGTTCTATGAGTTCCCGAATGATCGGAACATGCCGGTCATAGATGTGGGCATCCGCAATGACATGAACGAGTTCGCCCGCTTCAAACCCTGAAACCTGCGCCATCATATGAACCAATACGGAATACTGCACGACGTTCCAGTTGTTTGCCGCCAGTACGTCCTGTGACCTCTGATTTAAAATTGCATTGAGCTTTTTTCCTGTCACATTGAACGTCATGCTGTACGCGCATGGCTCAAGGTTCATCTCATGCAGATCGTTGAAGTTGTATATATTCGTCATGATGCGGCGCGAATACGGCGTATGTTTGAGCTGCCAGATCACATTGTCCACTTGATCCATCTCGCCTTGCGCGAATTGATATTTCTGCGCGAGTTGATAGCCGTACGCTTTTCCGATGGAACCGTTGGCGTCTGCCCATTCGTCCCAAATGCCGCTTGCGAGGTCGTTGATGTTGTTTGATTTTTTCTGCCATATCCAAAGCAGCTCATCGACCGCGGATTTGATTGCCGTCGGCCTGAGCGTCAATATCGGAAACTCGTCCGAAAGGTCGTACCGGTTGACAACGCCAAACGCTTTGATCGTGTGGGCGGGTGTTCCGTCAGGCCATTTGGCTCTGACCGTTTGACCCTCTGACGAATAGCCTTCGTCGAGTATTTTTTTGCACATTGTGATAAACAGATTGTCTGCTTTGTTCATATCATTTTTCCTTTTCCGGATTTGTTTTTTGATTCATGTTGTGGCAATTCGCCATCCTACCTTTTGTTTATCTCGTCATGGCCTGCCTTCAACATCTCGCACATGCTCTACCGGCGACCAATCTGTAATGGGATTGTTTCTCACTGCAAGCAACTCTAAGCTTGTTAGTTCCGCCAGTGGCGACAAATCACTGATTTGATTGGAATCCAAGCGGAGATTTTCTAACATCTTAAGTTCCGCTAATGGCGACACGTCGCTGATTTCATTAAAGCTCAAATTTAAAGAACTCAAGTTGACGAGTTCCGGAAGCGATGCCAAGTCGCTAATTTGGTTATAGCCCAAACTTAAAGAACTCAAGTTGGGGAGTTCCGGAAGCGATGCCAAGTCACTAATTTGGTTATTCCACAAGTATAGGGTGGTCAAATCCGTGAGTTCTGATAGCGGTGTTAAATCGCTGATTTGATTCAAACCCAAGTCCAAACTTCTCAAATTCGTGAGTTCCGATAGCCGCGATAAGTCGCTGATTTCATTAAATCTCAAATTTAAAGAACTCAAGTTGACGAGTTCCGGAAGCGATGCCAAGTCGCTAATTTGGTTACTCTCTAAGTATAGGGTGGTCAAATCCGTGAGCTCTGCAAGCGGCGACAAGTCACTGATTTGATTACGGGTCAAATCTAAATAGGTCAAGTTCGTGAGTTCCGAAAGCGGCGATAAATCACTGATTTGATTCATTGCCAACACTAACCTTTCCAAGTTTGTGAGATTTAATAACGGCGATACGTCATTGATTTGGTTGCCAACTAATTCTAACTCTATCAAATTCGTCAGTCCCGATAGCGGTGTCAAGTCACTGATTTGAGTAAAGCTCAAGGTCAAACTTCTCAAATTCGTGAGTTCCGATAGCGGTGATAAATCACTGACTCTGCTGTTCATTACCACCCTTAAACTTTCCAAATTC
>WQWG01000019.1 GCA_009785435.1 Clostridiales bacterium | reverse complement strand
TATCTCTTCATATGCCCCCTCAATATTCACACAATCAAGCTGTCAATTTGTCCTTTTATCATAGCAGAAAAGGGGAATTTTGGGAACGCACCGAATGAAAATATTTTTTCGCAATTGTGGAAATAGGCATTTCATTATATAATGACCTTACAATATGCTCTTTTGATTTGTATTGCTTTGTGTAAACGAGCGTTATGATGGGAAGAGTAAACGGAGGAATCTTTTTTGAGCTATTTCGTCTACATCCTCAAATGTGCGGATGACACCTTGTATACAGGAATTACGAACGATTTGGAAAGCCGTGTAGCCGCTCACAATCGTGGCAAAGGCGCAAAATATACGTGCGGCCGCATTCCGGTAGCCCTTGTGTACAAAGAAAGCTGTGACAACAAATCCGATGCCCTGAAACGTGAGGCTCAAATCAAGAAAATGGAAAGAGCAAAAAAACTGAAGTTGATGATGCCGTGAAATGAAAGGAATCCTTTTATGGACGCAAGTGTACGCAGAGAACAGATTTTAAATATGATCGGCCGGTGTGAATCGCCTGTAAGCGCTTCTTCGTTGGCAAAAACGCTCAACGTAAGCAGGCAAGTTATTGTTGGCGATATTGCTCTGCTGCGTGCGCAAGGACATGAAATCATCGCCACCGCGAGAGGATATATGGTTCCGGCATTTAAGGAACTCCATCAATATTTGGGCAAAGTGGCTTGCCGACATACGTCGGAAGATACAAAAGACGAATTGTACACCATTGTCGATTTGGGCGCTGTCGTTGTGAATGTGATCGTCGAACATGAAATCTATGGCGAAATCACAGGCAGCTTAAACCTCACAGGAAAAAAAGATGTCGATCTTTTCATGAATCAAGTGGCCTCGTCAGAAGTCAAACTTTTGTCAGCACTGACAATGGGTGTGCATCTTCATACAATTGCCTGCCGTGATAAAGCGCATTTTGAACAAGTCTGCAAGGCACTGGAAACAAAAGGATATTTATTTCAGGATTAAACCTTGACAAACGCAAAATCCTCCTGTATCCTTTACATATGTCAAGACACAAGTATGGAGGGATATTATGAGAAATCAAAACGTTATCAAACTAACCATGGCAGGATTGCTGATTGCAATCGGGGTGATCATTCCCATGTTTTCGCCACTTCGAATCATCATTGAGCCGGCTTCCTATACGCTTGCGAGCCATGTCGTCATCTTCATCGCGATGTTCATTTCAACATCCATGGCAGCACTCGTTGTTTTTGGTACAACGCTTGGTTTCTTTTTGGGCGGCTTTCCCATCGTTGTGGTGCTGAGAGCAGCCAGTCACATCATCTTTGCGACGTTAGGGTCTTTCTATCTGCACAAGGTATCAAAGAAACCGCTTTCAACTATACAGTTAAGAATATTTTCATTTTGTATCGCGATCATTCACGCCGCTTCCGAAGTTGTGGTCGTCGGTCTTTTCTACTTTGGCGGCCATCTCGGTGCTGCCTTTTATGAGCAAACGTTTCTGATGTCCGTTTTATTGCTGGTCGGCTTTGGGTCTGTCATTCATAGCATGGTGGATTTTGAGATTGCACGCATTGTTATCTTGCCTCTAAAAAAGCAACCCGCTCTTGCGCAACTCTTTAAAACATCTTCGGGCCGGTTGCCATCGTCACCAGTATGACCTGAGGCCGAGCAAAGACTCTGGGCAGATATTGTCCGACACCTCGGCTGATATAGACAGGCACGCCATCCCGCGAGACAGCCCACCCGCATACAAACCGCTGGCCATAGCCGGTGAATCCGGTAAATGTGAAGTACGGTGCCCATATGCCAAAGAATGTGATTTGCCCGCCATGGGTATGTCCGCTTAGAATCAAATCCACACCGGTGGTATCCTGTTGCATCGAGACATCAGGATTGTGCGAGATCAGCAACACAAAGTCATCTTCCGTCGCATCCGCAATGGATTTGGCTACACAGGGGTTTCTGTTCCACAGGTCTTCAACACCTGCCAAGTAAAACCCCTCATGGATATGAATGCCGTTATTGGATAACGGCACGATGCCGTATGCTTCCATGGCGGCAAACAGGTGCCTGAAGTCATCATGATTGCCCTCCACACCAAATATCCCATCCGTGGTTTCCGTCTGCGACAAAATCGCCATTGTTCTTCGGTAATGGCTGCCTCTGAATGTAAAATCCCCGCCCAGCAACAGCAAGTCTGCTTGCCATGCATTGATCTGCTCCACGACATCCAGTAACGCTTCATCAGACATGACATGGGTGTCGGTAACAAAAGCGATTTGATAACCATCCAAAACTTGCGGCCAGCGCGAGGAATAGAAGCGAACTTCCTTGTATTCAATTGTCCTGTCTAAGGTTAACGCATGGATGATGTGAATGAGCGCGACAACAAAGACCAACAGCCAGATCAATCGAACCACATTTTTCATCTTTGGTTTCCTGCCTCCATTGACTCCATTATTTTTATGATAAATTTCTCCCGGATTTCATTTGCCCTGTGTCTCTGGACATTGAATCCTCTGAAATCAGTGGATGCCCGTCTGTGTGTGAACGCCAACGCCAGCCTTTCTCGCATTTCTTCATCGTCTGTTTTCAGATACAGATCATAAAGCGGAGGGATTGCCGCGTCGGACAATCTTTCCAATGCATGAACGTCCAGCATTTGCAACGTTCCTGCTTCGTATCGTTCGATGTTGTACCTTGCGATAAGTCCGTCAACATTTCCGTATGACAAGACCATAAACAGAACGACAAACGCCACGATCATACCCCTTGTCGAATTGAACTTTTTAAACTGCCTGACACAGATGATTGCAAACACAAAGAACAGCAAAATCATAAACCAACTTGTGAACACTCTCAATTGCGTCAGTCCGTACACATTGATGTACATGATCATTTTGCTCAAAGCGGTCGCGATCAGCAAGATCGTAAACAACGAAATCAGCAGCGTCTGGATTTTCAAAAGCTTTGGTTCTTCACCCATCTCTTTTTTGACCGTCAAATGAGCAACGGCCAAAATGCCCAAGTTGATACCGGCAACGGCACAAAGTTCGAAAAACCCTCTGCGCGCATACTCCGCATATGTGAACGTCTCCGGCAGATTTGCGGTAAACGCAGAAAACAAATATCCGGCCTGCACTGCGAAAAACACCAAATAGATCACATTGAACGCAGTCAGTGCGCTATAGATCGTAATTCTCGGCGCGATTTTTACAGCTTGAGCCGCGCAATCAACGGACTGGCTCGTTATGTTGCCGTCATATCGGCCTTTTACATTGCCATAAATCAATCCGTACAGATAAAACGCAACCGGTATCCCTATGATAAACTGCCAGATATAGTGTATGACATTCACGGCATTGAGCCAGTCTATTATTCTTCCGACAAAAATCTCAAACGCCAAATCCGCCGACACCAATAGGTTAACGACGATCGCAAGCGCCGGCAAGAAAATCAATATTCCGATCAAACCGGCCAGAAAACCCTTGCCTTTCTTCTGTTTTGAAAATCCTTTCTTCGCTCCCACAAAACAACACGAGAAATTTTTAAAAGGGATGTTGATCACCTGCTTAAAGGCATCTCCTATGATATAGATGGACAGTTTTTGATCAAGCTGGCGGCCTGTCGACAAACAGATCCAGTAAATAAAGAGCCCCATTAGAAATTGCAGGTTTAAGAAGCTTATAAATCCATTGTCGAAAAGCACAAACTGAACTGTGGACAATGCCGCCAACACCAAGCAGATCAAACTTTTTGTGTTTTGCTTAACGCCTGACTTTGATAGATAAACAAACGATGCGGTAAATAGGACGATCGCAAAGATTGTGACGCCCGCACCAAGCATAAACAGATCAAGCAAATTCCAATACAGAAACCCGCACGCAAGCATCACAAAAGCAAATATTATATCCGCAGTGTTAAAATTCATTTCGGGCCGTTCGGGTCTTGATATTTTCACATGCGAAGCCCCTTTGCTATTCACAAAAATTCTCTGTTCCATATGTTCCATACATTCAGCTCCCTTTCATTACGTCTTCTATTTGGTTTCATTCCTCTGCAAATTCCAATATATCTCCCGGTTGACAATCAAGCACCTTGCATATCTCTTCAAGTGTTGAAAAACGGATCGCCTTTGCTTTATTGTTTTTCAAAATCGAAAGATTTGCGGGCGTTATCCCGATCTTTTCCGCCAAATCCCCGGCTGACATTTTTCTTTTCGCCATCATTACATCAAGGTTCACAACAATCGCCATTTCACGCCCCCTTTCTAAATGGTAAAATCATTTTCATCTTTGAGACGAACCGCTTCTTCAATTACATTTTTCACGACACGCAGAATCAATCCGATAAATGCAACCGCCACCGCCATAAGTCCAAACAAGAGATAGTAATAGATTGCAAACGCCATAATAAACGCGGCCAAAAAGCAGCACCATGAAATGATGCGCAGCAGTTTTACGTTTTTTCGAATGAAAACTTCTTCACGCTTGATGTTTACAAGCAGCATATGCAAACAGATGAGTGCAGCCATCGCCGGAATACAACACAAGTAAAGGATCGCCATGAACGGATATAAGACGCTCAATTCGATCGGCAATAGGTCTATATACCTCGCAATCCTTGTCGGCATTATGATGGCACAGACGATGACCAGAAAAATCACAACTTTCGTACAGATCAAAGACAATTGCACGGATTTCATAGAATTCCACATACCATTTTCTCCTTGTTTTTAAATATTTTCTTTTATTATATGCATCGTGATTTTGTTTGTCAATATATTTTTATCGTTATTCGATAAAAATATATCTTTAAACAACGTTTTCCTTTTTTTAAAATACCACTAATTTTTAGTTGCATCATTTGGGAAACGATATATAATATAAAGAACTATTAGAGTATTAAATCAAACACGCATTGGAAATCTTAGAAAAGGAGGAATTGCCATGAACAATGTATTGGAATACAAAGGGTATTACGGTACTGTCGAGTTTTCTGCTGTTGACAATGTGCTTTTCGGTCAAGTTGTTGGAATCAATAGTCTCATTTCTTTTGAAAGCGACAGCATCCAGAGCCTTAAAGATGATTTTGAAGGCGCTGTTGATGATTATCTTGAAATGTGTGCTGAAAATAATATTGAACCGGAAAAAGTGTATAGAGGAAATTTTAAGGTGATGAGAAATGAACTATCACAAAGTTGTGGGAGAAACCCAAGCAATACTGTTGAATGAGAATAACAAGAGCGAATGGATGAATCGTTATCTTGGCTATGCCGACACAATATCTGCGAATCTGGAATCTATAAAAAACAACCGCCGCCGTTTGCGCGAGTGGATGCCATTCAAGTATTATTTGAACGTCACCAATGCAAAAAAGGCTAAAAATACGGTTCGTTTTGAAGTACGTTATCTTGGACAAACGGTAGCGGAATTGACCAGCAACACAGATGGGATTACCCTGTCTACACAACCTAAAGATTACGAGAAAAACAATCAGCGAGATTTTGATTGTAACATAAAATTGAGGAACGCCCCTTGGGCAGGAAAAGAAGCACGTGCTTTCCGCTCGCATTTCAAAAACAGAAGCCCTGTACGAAACAAGACTGGAGATAACAAAGGAAATGAAGAACACCGCATAGAGAGTCTCCTCTTGTCAGAGTTTTCAAAAGGAAAAGAGAAAACTTTGCCGAATATTAAGCCGATTATGATTGAAAGCTTACGCTTTCCGATGCCCACACCCATTGGTGCAAGTAAGCGTGAAACCATCAAATATTCCGGACAACAAGGTGGCGGCATTGATATTTTTGCCCGTATCGGGACAGGGGGACGCGCTACATGGCTTTGTGTTATTGAATTAAAGGACGAAAACACTCCGGCTGAACCGGCAACCGATGCCATACAGCAAGCGATTAAGTACGCGGTTTTTATCCGTGAACTATTGCGAAGCCAAGCAGGAGCAAAATGGTGGAAGTTATTTGGATTTGGTGGGTCTATTCCTGATCAATTGGTTATCCATGCTGTTTGTGCGATGCCTGATGATGAAAAAGCAGACACATCGTTTGCAGGACAGAAATTGCAAATCGGCGAAGATGAAATAGAACTTCATTACATCTACTTCAAAGAGTCCAACAATAAAATTGAGTGCATACGAACCTCTCTGTCATATGGAAAACAAGTGAAGGAGTCGATATGAATGTAACTGCAACGATTTATCGAGGCACGCGCGAAATCGGCGGCACGCTCATCGAGATAAAAAACGGAAGCTCCCGTCTACTTCTTGATGCGGGGTATCCGTTATTTCTGAACGGCAGTCCGATTGATGATAAAATTGCAAAACTCTCACCGGAGGAATTACTGAAACTGGGCGTGTTGCCGGCGATAAGCGGCTTGTATAAATGGGATTTTCCAAATTTTGACGGCATTATAATCTCACATGCCCATCTTGACCATTACGGGTTATTGAAATACATTCATTCGGACATTCCTGTATACGTGTCCGCTGGAACAAAAACGTTGATAGAAGTATCACAAACTTTTCAAATCTATGAATCATATCCAATAAATTCACGGCTGTTCAAGATGTATGAGTCATTCGATGTGGGCGGTTTCACGATCAAGCCATACCTCATGGATCACTCGGCGTTTGATGCTGCCGCATTTGAAATTCGTGCCGGAGATACGACGATTATTTACTCCGGCGATTTTCGTGGTCACGGACGCAAAGCCATGTGTCTAGATAGTTTTATCAATCAGCTCCCCAAGCAGGTTGATGTACTGTTTACAGAGGGGGCTATGATCGCAAGAAGCGATGAACGAACGATCACGGAAGATGAGCTGGAAAGCGCTGTTGTAAATGAACTGAGAGGAAAGTCTGGAATTGCCTTGTTTCAATCATCCAGTCAAAATATTGATAGGATAGTCAGTTTTTATAGGGCGGCTTTGCGGCTTGGCAAGACATTTGTTGTTGATGTCTACACGGCGAATATTCTGCATGAACTCCACAAGCTCGGAAATAAAATTCCATACCCCTCATACGACAAAATGAAAGTGTTTTATCCTCGTTGGCTCATGCAAAAAATGTTCAGAGAAATCGACGAAGAATACAGAAAACGGTTTTGGCGTTATGGTCTTAAAAAAGAGCAGATTGACGCACAGCAAAACGAAATCGTCATGTTGGTAAGGCCGTCTATGCTTGTGGATTTGAAACAATGCAATCTGTCGAATGGAACTTTTATTTATTCCATGTGGCAAGGTTACAGAGACAGTAACTATCAACAGTCGTTTGAAAACTGGCTGAATGAGCAAGGATTTCATAATACATTTCTGCATACAAGCGGGCATGCAAAGATTTCAGATATTCAGCGTTTGATTGCCGACGTAAACCCAAAGAAAATCATACCTATCCACACCATGCAACCCGAAGTTTTCTTCGATTACTCGGATAAGGTTGAACTTCAACATGATGGAATGGAATTTGATATATAGAAGCGGAGTTTATTTATGTTGAAAGTGATACAATTCATAAAAGAAAATCCGGATTGGAGACAGCGATTATCTTGTAATCCCTACAACTTATTCATAAATGATGACAAAGATTTTACAATCCTAAAATATTCTCAACGTGATTCGGATTTTAATAATGAGATTGTGAGGGAGTGTCGGGGAATAATCATTGATAAAGATTGCAATCCGGTATGCATACCTTTTTTTAAGTTTGGGAATTACGGCGAACCTTATGCCGATATAATTGACTGGGAAACGGCTAAAGTTGAAGAAAAAATAGACGGCTCTTTGATTAAAGTCTGGAATTACAGAGGGAAATGGATAATATCAACGAATGGAACTATATTTGCGGAAAAAGCAGCTATCGGTGCAGCTGATGAGAAAAAGGCAAATACAACATTTAATAATTTTGCCGAGTTATTTGAAAACGCGCGCATTAACTCCAAGCTTGACTTTGATTTTCTTAATCCGCAGTACACATATATGTTTGAAATCGTATCGCCATATAACAGGATAGTCGCTTTGTATGATTCTATTGATATTTATCACATTGGAACAAGGGATAACACTACATTACTGGAAATTGAAATTGATATAGGCATCAAAAAACCAAGGACATATTTGTGCAATAGCTTAAAGGACTTAATTGAAATGGCTTCTACATTACGATATTGCGAAGAAGGCTATGTCGTTAAAGATAAGAATTACAAAAGAATAAAAGTAAAAAGCCCTGCATATGTTGCAGTTCATCACTTGATCAGCGGAATGAATGAAAAAGGCTTGCTTGAACTCATGAGAACAAATGAAGCAAATGAATTTCTTACATATTTTCCGGAATACAAACAAAATATTGATATACTGTCCGAAAAGATAGACCGATTGATTTCACATATTGAAGAAATTTTAGAAAGTAAAATTTCAGGTGTAAATTTTGAAACAAGAAAAGACTTTGCTTTAATCGTAACGCAAACGAAATATCCGGCTTTTTTCTTTAATTATTATGACGGAAAAGAAAAAAATCCGCTAAAATGGCTATGGTCTATGCCTAACGATAAAATCATTGAACATTTAAACAGGTTAGAGGATTAGGCGTAGTGAGGCAACGGAATTATTTTTTACATATGACTCACTCCCCCTCTCGCTTCAGCAAAGCAACAGCCTCCACATCCATGCTCCATGGGAACATATCGACAGGAGTCGCTTCTACAAACGCATAGCCCAGCTCGGTGAGTATTTTGATGTCTCTTGCCTGCGTCGCAATGTCGCATGCAACGTATACGATGCGTGACGCATTGGTTCTTGCGGCTGCTTCTAGCAGCTCTTTTTTACAGCCTGCTCTTGGTGGATCTAAAATAATGACATCCGCGTGAAGCCCGTCTGCTACAAGTTTTGGCAGCTCATATTCGGCTTGTCCGCAAATATATTGGGCATTTACGATCCCATTAATGACAGCATTTCTGTTTGCATCAAGCACTGCTTGCTTGTTATTCTCGATCCCCAAAACCTTGCCCGCTTTGGCGGCGCACCATAACCCAACCGTTCCAATGCCGCAATAGATGTCTAAAACGGTTTCATGACCTGTAAGGGCTACATATTCCAAAACTTTATTGTATAGCTTTTCCGTTTGGATGGAATTGACCTGATAAAATGATGGCGGTGATATTTCAAATTCCATGTTTCCGATCGTGTCGAGAATCGTCGATTTCCCGGCAATCGCACCCCACTTTTTCCCAAGTACCTGCGAAGCCCTCTCCGTATTGCTACTGAATATCACGCTTTCAAGTGAATAATCGGCTTCTTCGATTGCGTAAACCGCTTCGTCCATCATTTGCACCAGCCTTTCATAGACGGGTAACTCTTTGCCATTGACGACCAAAATCACCATGACTTCTCCCGTTCCGAATGCTGTCCGGAC
>WQWG01000018.1 GCA_009785435.1 Clostridiales bacterium | reverse complement strand
ACATGATTCCAAAATCGGAGACGGATGCACGATCAGCCATTTTTGCGACATAACCGGATTTGCATCACTTGGAGAGGGCGTTTTTTTAGGAAGTGGCGCTTGCATCTGCCCAAGCGTAAGCGTAGGCGACTATGCGAGAATCGGAGCAGGATCTGTCGTATTAAAAGACGTAGGTGCGGGTGAACTGGCATACGGCGTACCGGCAGAAGTGCGATGATGCCTCAAAATATAAAAACGAAACAGTGACAATTTCGGAAGCTACTAAAACAAATCATATCAAATCACTAAAACAAATTGTCGCAAATTACTAAAACAATACGGCTCAAAAAACTTAAATGAGCGTTGACTTTTTTCTTGCTTATGGGTATACTAATTAAAAAGCCTATCAAGGAGGATCATGCGATGGCACCAGGCTATTTGCCTAGAATTATAGATAAGCTATTAGAAGAGCGCTTGAATGCAGTGGGAGCAGTACTCATTGCTGGGCCAAAGTGGTGCGGGAAAACGACTTCAGCAGAACAACAGGCGAGAAGCGTCTTAAAACTACAAGATCCTGATATGACAAAAAGATATCTTGCCACTGCAGATGTGAAACCATCCTTGTTGTTGCAAGGTGAAAACCCACGATTGATTGATGAATGGCAGATGGCACCCGTCCTTTGGGATGCTGTCCGCACTGCTGTTGATAAACGTGGAGGAACAGGCCTGTTTATTCTAACGGGTTCAACAACAGTGGATGCGTCGACCATTATGCACTCCGGAACAGGACGTATCTCTCGCATGGTTATGCATCCAATGAGCCTATACGAATCCAATGAATCAAACGGAAAAATTTCACTGAACGCCTTGTTTCAAGATCCTACACTTGACATTGATGGCATAATGTCCGATTTGTCAATTAACGACCTTGTTTTTTCGGCTTGCCGGGGCGGATGGCCTTCCAGCCTGGATAAAAAGACAGAGAAAGCGAAGCTGTTCGAAGCGCAGAACTATGTTGCCAACATTTGCGATAGCGACGCTTCTACTGTAGATGGCGTGAAGAGAAGCCCGGAACGCGTAAAAGCTGTACTCCAGTCATATGCACGAAATATTTCAACACTCGCAACAAACAAAACCATTCTTGAAGATGTCTCCTCCAATTACGTGGATATTTCCGAACCGACCTTATTTTCCTATTTGGATGCTTTAGAGCGACTCTATGTAATTGAAGATATTCCTGCTTGGTGCCCGTCAATTCGTTCGGCAACCGCAATTCGATCAGGCAAAAAGAGAGGCTTCGTTGATCCATCTATTGCAGTCGCTGCCCTGTCTTTGTCACCGGAAGTGTTGCTGCAAGACATGCATACGTTTGGATTTATCTTTGAATGCCTGTGTATCAGAGATTTGAGGGTATATTCCTCTGCTATGGGTGGTCGCGTGTCTTATTATCATGACAGATATGGTCTCGAAGCAGACTGCGTTTTACATCTTGATGATGGCCGGTACGCGCTGATAGAGTTTAAATTGGGCAATAGGGGGATTGAAGAGGGCATCGCTCATTTGCTTGAGATGAAACAACTGATTCAACAAGCAAACGTGGAAAAACAGGCAAAGATTCGTGAACCGGATCTCATGATTGTGATTACCGGTGGCGAAATGGCATATACCCGAAATGACGGGGTGAAAATCATACCGATTGGATGCTTGAAAGATTGAAAACAGCCGCTTTGACAGCGGCTGCTCTATTGTGTTATTAAATGCCTTACACGGACACTAACTTCCGCCCTGCTCACTAAGCACCACGGGGACTTCTAATATCCGTCCACTTCGAACGACCGTAATGGTCACTACATCACCGACACTGCGCTGCTGCAAAACGTCTGTCACATCGGAAAAGTGCCGAACCCGTACATTTTCAATGTAGTACAACATATCGCCCTCCATCAAACCCGCTTTCCGGGCGTTCTCTGAGAATACACCACTTATGTATATGCCCGGAAGAACGTCGTGGTAAATGGCGTCCTCTGTTGAAGTCAAGTCAACCATATTGATCCCAATTTGCGGCCGGCCGGTTACATGGCCGTGTTCGATGAGGCTCATCGCGACCGTTTTGGCCTGATTGATTGGAATGGCAAAGCCCAGCCCTTCTATACCAAGGCCATGCGATTTGGCCACAACGAGGCCGACGATTTCGCCGTGCTGGTTGAAGAGTCCGCCGCCGGAGTTGCCTTGATTGATCGCGGCATCCGTTTGGAGCAAAGTCATGCTGACGTTCTCTATGGTAAGCTGCCTGTCAAGTGCGCTGATAATACCGACTGTGGCTGTGCCGCCAAGCTGGCCGAGCGGATTGCCGATGGCGACCGCCAAATCGCCCATCACAACGTGATCGCTGTCTCCAAATATGACAGGAGTCAGGTTTTGAGCGTTTATTTTGATGACGGCAATATCGGTGATTGGGTCAGAACCGACCAATCTTGCGTAATGCGTATCACCGTTCGTCAAGGTAACTCTGATTTGGTTTGCATTTTCGATGACATGGTTGTTGGTCATAATGAAACCGTCGGTCGAAATGACAACGCCGCTGCCCGCACCCTGCCGAATGTGTTGGCCGATGCGATTTCCCATCCATTCTCGACGTATCGTGCTTTGGGTATTGATCTCAACGACTGCATCGGCAGCCACATCGATGATCTCCTGAATGCTCAGGCTGCTGCCTGTGGCCTCCGCAAGGTCAAAGCTCATCGGCGCAAAGCGCATCGGTGGGGCACCAAACATTTGATGGTGTGTGAAATTGAAAAATTGATGGGCGACAAAAGCCCCTCCCACTCCAAAAATAGCGGAACAAACCATGAAGCAGCTCAATAAAGCCGCCAACCCTTTTCGTGTAAATGTATAATGTCGCGCTTCTTTGCGTTCAGGTTCCAAAACCTCAAAATCATCATCGAAATCATCGTCGAAATCAAAGTCAAAATCATACTCATCAGGGTCGCCATAATCAAATGCATGCTCATCGTCCCAGATAAAATCTTCCGGATGAAAGTCTCTTTCGTGTTCTCTCATGCATATCACCTCTTTTCTTGTTCAGCTGGTTCTATCATAACCATTATTTCATATATCATGTATGCGTTGTAACAATGCTGCCTTTACAAATAGTATAACAGAATTTTGACAATAAAATGTGAAGATTTTATGAAGAATCTATAAAGAATCTATGAAATACAAAAAAATCCACATGGAATATTCGCAACTTTGTGATACAATAATGAATTGATACAGAAGACCCGTCGTCAGGCGCACTGCGAGCACGATGCGTTCAGAAGAGGATTGAGAAATGAGTGAAAAATTTGCAAAGATAGACCGCTGGATTTCATATAAAAACATGGACACAGACAACCTGTCAGAATTGATTGAGTTGAAGAAAAACGCGGAAAGCGAAGACATTCAGATCAGACAGACGGCGCTTGAAGAAATCAATGACCGCTTTTACAAAGAGCTTGAATTTGGAACAGGCGGATTGAGAGGTCTGCTTGGTGCCGGAAGCAACCGAATGAATATCTACACCGTGAGAAAAGCGACGATCGGAGTCGCGAAATACATCAATGCGCACTACGAAAAACCATCAGCGGCAATCGGCTATGACAGCAGGATCAACTCCGAGTTGTTTGCGAAAACGGTTGCCGAAACGTTTCTGGCATGCAACATCGATGTGTACTTGTACAACACGTTGATGCCAGTTCCTGCACTTTCGTTTGCGACAAGATATCATAAATGCGCAGTGGGCATCATGATTACGGCAAGTCATAACCCGTACAACTACAACGGGTACAAAGTATATGACGAAAACGGATGTCAGGTAACGGACAGCGCTGCAGAAGAAATATTCAAATACATATCGGAAACGGATATCTTTGAAGAGCCGGAAAGCAAAGAAGCCGCAACGCTGACCGATATGAAAGAAGAAACCAAAAACGCGTTTTATGAAGCGGTCATTGCCGAAAAGATGGCGTGGACGAGCGAAAGCGAAATGCGACAAGACTTGGCAAGCCTGTCTGTCGTCTATACGCCGCTGAATGGAGCCGGAAATATTCCCGTGAGGACAGTCCTTGGAAAAATCGGCGTCAACAACATCCATATCGTTGCAGAGCAAGAACTTCCTGACGGAAACTTCCCGACATGTCCGTACCCAAACCCGGAGAAAAAAGAAGCGCTTGAAAAAGGCCTTGAACAATTCAGGAAAGTGGGGGCGGATTTACTGATCGCGACGGATCCCGACAGCGACAGGGTCGGCATTGCGATTGCGACAGATGCGGGAGAGATGCTGCCAAACGGAAACGAAGTCGGCATCCTGTTGCTTGATTTTATCTGTACGATGCGGACAGCATCAAAGACAATGCCTGAAAATCCGGTTGCCGTAAGGACGATTGTGAGCAGCAAAATGGCAGATCGGATTGCAGAGGCGTATGGTGTTTCCATGAAGACAACGCTGACAGGGTTTAAATACATAGGGGAAACCATTACGGAGCTTGCATCCCGGGGAAGAGAACGGGATTACATTTTTGGGTTTGAAGAAAGCACCGGGTACCTTTCCGGGACATATGTTAGAGACAAAGACGCGGTAAATGCGGCGATGCTCATCTGTCAAATGGCGGCGTATTATAAAAAGCAGGGCAAAACGTTGGCGGAAAGGCTCGCGGAACTATACGAAACATACGGATATTTCTTGAGCAGTTTGATCGAATTTACATTTGAGGGCGAAAAAGGCATGCGCAAGATCGCCGGGATCATGGATGCGCTTCGGAAAAACCCGATTAACGAAATCGCAGGGCAACAAGCCGTGCAAACGATAGACTATAAAGAGATGTCGTCAGGCCTGCCAAAGGCAAACGTCATCGAAGCAATTCTCGAAAATGGCGGAGGCTTTATCGTACGCCCGTCAGGCACAGAACCAAAGCTGAAAATATACTTGTCGGCGAAATGCATCTCAAAAAAAGCAGCCGAGGACGAACTTGAATTGCTGGAAAAAGAAATTACGTTGCATATTAACAAAAATTAGCGCAGTTTTTCGTAAAATTCTTTAGAAACACAACATATATATATGGTATAATGAACAAGGATCAAAAAAAGGAGTATTCAGATTGCAGACGCAATTTGAGCGAATGAAGCATGATCAAAATCGGAATTATTTTTGGAGGGCGCTCAGGCGAACATACCGTTTCCCTGATGTCCGCAACATCCGTTATCAATGCGCTTGACCGCAACAAGTTTCAAGTCATTTGCATCGGCATAACGAGGCGAGGGGAATGGAAGCGATACGACGGCTCCGCCTCAGATATCGAAAACGGAGAGTGGGAAAAAAAAGCGGTACCCTTTAATCCCGGCGATTTAAAACAGGAAATCGATTTTGCGTTTCCTGTATTGCATGGGCCGTACGGCGAGGATGGAACCATTCAGGGTCTTTTTGAAATGCTCGACGTGCCATACGCAGGTTGCGGCGTACTTGCTTCGGCGCTTGCGATGGATAAGATCGCAGCGAAAGAAATTTTTACATCCGTCGGACTTCCGGTCTGTGCCTATACAACTATGATGTCAGAAGACCTCGGCACAAATGATGAACTTCTGGCAGACAAAATCGAACAAGAGCTTTCAGGCAAATACCCGTTTTTTGTCAAGCCGGCGAACATGGGATCAAGCGTAGGCATCAATAAAGCAAAAAATCGGAGCGCGTTGATCGCGGCGCTGTATGAAGCGGCAAAATACGATCGGCGGCTGATCATTGAAGAGGGCATTGATGCCAGAGAGTTGGAAGCGGCAATGCTTGGCAACATCGAAATCGAAGCCTCCGTTGTGGGCGAAATATGTCCGGCGGCGGAATTTTACGATTACCATACAAAATATTTTGACGGTGGCCGGTCGGAAGTTGAAATTCCGGCTCGGGTAAACCCTGACATCGCAGAACAAATCAGACAACTGGCAGTAAAAGCGTATCAAGCACTCGACTGCGCAGGCTTTTCCAGAGTCGATTTTTTTCTTGAAAATAAGACAAATAAGATATATATAAGTGAAATCAATACAATTCCCGGATTTACAAAATACAGCATGTTTCCGCAGCTGTGGCAGAGCACAGGCATTACATACTCCGGGTTGCTTGAAAGGATTGTGGAATTAGGTTATGAAAGATATTATGTTAAGAATCATAGGCAAACAGCTATCCAGTGATATGGAGGAAGTTCAGCTGGAATTTGTTACAGAGGGACAGCTCTATGAAGAAGATCAATCGCTATACCTCGTGTATGAAGAAAGCGAATTTTCAGGCATGCCGGGGTGCAAAACGAAGCTTGAATTTACAGGAGACGAGATCAAAATGAGCAGACTTGGCGAGGGCATAGAGATCGATACCGAAATAGAGTTCCGAAAAGGAAAACGCTACACGGGCTTTTACGAAACACCGTTTGGCGCTGTCGAAATGGAAGTGCTGACAAACGCGATCGAAAACAATCTGTGCGCTGCCGAGGGCAAAGGAAGCGTGAACATCGATTACAACATCAGCTTAAAGGGGCTTGCAGAGGGCAGGAACAAATTAAATATTGAAGTGATGTAACGCAGGGAGAAAAAAATTATGATGAACAGAAAAACAACAAAAGTGATCGTATTCATCATCGTTATTGCAATGGTGCTATCTTCGTTCTCTTTTATATTTTTCTTAACACCCGTTTACGGGGCGGAAAAGGAAAATGTGTATGCGTCCAACAGGACGCTTATGGATCTCCATACGGGAATAACGCCGCAGGAGCAAGAGCGCTTAAGCGATAGGCTGAGAGAACTTGAACGATTTCTGAAATACATTCATGAAAACTACAAAGATGAAGTAGACTTTGAAACTCTGGTCAACGGAGCTTTCCAAGGCGCGATGAACTCCCTTGGCGACCCGAACAGCGTTTTTTTTACGGAGGAAGCGGGACAAGCATTCATCGAACATGCCATCGGAGAGTTTGAAGGCATCGGCGTCGTGATGACGATGAATCCGGGCAATGTCTGTGTCATAACGGAAGTCATTGCAGGAGGACCGGCTGCGCGGGCGGGTGTCCTGTCAGGAGACATTATCCGGAGCATTGACGGGCAAGACGTCTCTGAAAACAGCTTGCAGGAGATCAGCAACATGCTTCGGGGAAGAACAGGCACGAGTGTTCAACTGACCGTTCAAAGGGCAGGTGCAAACAGGACGTTCGCAATCACCAGAGAAAGGGTTGTCCGGGCAAACATAGACTATGAAATGCTTGAAGACAACATCGGATACATCGCACTAAGACGCTTTGGTGCGAATGGCGCGAGAGAATTCAGAGCCGCGCGGGAGCAGCTCATTGGTGACGGTGCCGAATCGCTGGTTTTGGATTTAAGGAATAATTCGGGCGGCCTTGTAAACGTCGCCATCGACATCGCCAATGAATTCATCTCAGACGGATATATCGTTCACATGAAGCAAAGAGGCGAAATATTCGAAAGCATCCATGCCACAAGCCGGACAGGCCGCTTGCTTGAAACGGTACTCCTTGTAAACGAACACAGCGCAAGCGCGTCGGAAATACTGGCGGGAGCGCTTCAAGACCACAATGTGGCAACGATCGTCGGCACGGTTACATACGGAAAAGGCACAGCGCAGATGATGGCGTACACAGACGAAAGACGGCCGCACACACTTTCCATCTATTATTTCCTCACCCCTGACAAAAACGACATACACAATGTAGGCATTATGCCGGATTATGTCGTCAGAAACAGTCTGGGCGAACATCGGGAAGAAGCGGCGCGTTTGTATCAAGCATTTGCGCCATTTGCAGAAAACACAAGGCCACGAGCCGGAGATACGGGAATAAACGTATTCGCGGCACAACAGCGCCTATTCCTTTTGGGCTATTCGCTCGAGATGACAGCGGTGATGGATGACGCTACAGTGCAGGCGATAAGGTTGTTCCAACAAGAACAAGGCTTATATGTCTATGGCGTTCTGGATTTTACAACGATGAGCAGAATCCGGGAAGTGACGTCAGCATACATAAACAATGACTCGGAAACAGATTTGCAATTGCAAAAAGCAATAGAATTACTGGGAGGACGTTAAAACCATGTCGTTAGCGGTTGGCTTTGATTCAGCACGGTATATAGAAGAACAGTCAAAATACATTTTAGAAAGAGTTGACGCGGGAGATACAGAGCGCCTGTATTTGGAATTTGGCGGAAAATTGGTACACGACAAACATGCGATGCGTGTGCTTCCCGGATTCGATGAAAACGCGAAGATCAACTTATTGCATAAACTCAAAGACCAAGCGGAGATCATCATATGCGTCTACGCGGGCGACATCACCACGAATAAGACGAGGCAAGACTTCGGCATCACATATGACCTTGAAGTGCTTCGTTTGATTGATGTATTCAGAAAATATGAACTGACGATCAACAGCGTCGTTGTGACCAGATATGAAGACCTGCCTGCCGTCAATATGTTTTTAAACAAATTGAACAGACGGGGCATTAAGACGTACAAGCATACCGTCACAAAAGGCTATCCGTCAGACGTTGACACGATTGTAAGCGATGAGGGATATGGCGCAAATCCATATATAGAAGTCACAAAACCACTTATCGTCGTTACAGGGCCGGGCGGTGGGAGCGGCAAACTTGCCACTTCTTTATCACAACTGTATCATGATTTTAAGAGAGGGGTAAAGGCAAGCTACGCCAAGTTTGAGACATTTCCGATATGGAATCTCCCCTTGAGACACCCTGTCAATGTAGCGTATGAAACCGCAACGGTTGACTTAAAAGACGTCAGCATGATTGACCCGTTCCATCTGGAAGCATACGGAATCACGGCGGTCAACTACAATAGAGACATTGAAGTTTTTCCGGTGGTGAAACGAATCATCGAAAAGATCACGCACAAAGAATCCCCTTATAAATCCCCCACTGATATGTGTGTGAACCGCGTGGGCTTTGGCATCATCGATGACGAAGTCGTCAAATACGCGGCCAAACAGGAAATCATCCGAAGATACATCATCGCGAAATGCAACTACAAAAAAGGAAAAATCGACGAAGATGCGCTGAACCGTTCCAAGGTTCTCATGGATGACACAGGGCTTTCCGTAGAGGACAGACTTGTCGTCAATCCGGCCAGAGAATACGCGGAATACAAAAGGAACAGCAATGCAAAATATGATAACGTTGTCGTTATGGCGATTGAAATGCCTGATGGAACATTCATCACGGGCAGAAGTTCACACCGAATGGTGGCAGCGGCGGCGGCAATCTTAAACGCCATCAAAAAACTGTCCGGCATCCCGGACGATATCTATATGATTTCATCGACCGTTTTTTCAACGCTTCAGGACTTAAAAATCGACATACTCAACCAAGATCGCTCCAGCTTGAACTGCGAAGAAGTCCTTTTGGCGTTGACCATTTCGGCGCACCATAACCCATCAGCGCACGCCGCCATCGCAAATCTGACCAAACTAAAAGGATGCAGGGCGCACTGTACGGCAATACTCTCTGACAAAGACGAAAACACGCTCACGGCGCTGGGCATAGACGTGACAAGCGATCCGGAGTATGTGACCACAAACTTATACTT
>WQWG01000017.1 GCA_009785435.1 Clostridiales bacterium | reverse complement strand
GTTTTATCAAGAATGCCAAGCAACGACCCTTGGAGCTTTTTTTCAAATAACGTTTCCGTCAGTTCCAGGTTCTTGATCGTCGCCTTGTCCAAGGACATATGGCCGCTGATGTCATAGTAATTGATGTTTGAAATATGGTTTAGATTTTGTTTCTGTGTTTCGTACAGATACGAAAGCAGCGCGCCAAGCGCAAGGATGGCAGCATTTTTTTCATACAAGCCGACTCCCTCAAGAGAGCGTATGTGAAACTGCCTTAAAATTGCGTCTTCCGCAGTTTTAAGGACATAGTAGTTTTCGTCCAAGGTGTTGAAATAGGCTCCTTGATATTCGATTTCAGACGCGTTCTCATTGATCAATATCTCACGCGCTTTGACTTTGGCAAGTTCGTTTACAATCACGTCTGCACCGCTCTGAGAAACGATCTGCGTAACGTATAGTTCACCCGTCGAAATGTCACAGTACGCAATGCCGGTTTCACTCGGGCTGTCGTACACAGAAACCAAATAGTTGTTTTCTTTTTCATTGAGCATCGACTGGCTGATCAATGTTCCTGGTGTAACGATCTGCACGACGTCTCTTTTGACAAGGCCTTTTGCAGTGGCCGGGTCTTCAATCTGCTCGCATACGGCAACTTTGTACCCTTTTTCGATGAGTTTTGCAATATAGGTTTCCGCAGAATGAAAAGGAACTCCACACATCGGAGCCCTTTCTTCCTGGCCGTAATTTTTGCCTGTTAACGTAAGTTCAAGTTCTTTGGAGACCAAAATCGCATCCTCAAAGAACATTTCATAAAAATCGCCAAGCCGGAAAAACAAGACACAATCCGTATGTCTGTTCTTGATCTCCATATATTGCTGCATCATTGGTGAGAGCTGCATCGTTTACCTCTTATTGTATTTTTCAATTCCGAGCCTGATGATATTCATTGCTTTTTTTAAGTCTTCTTCTTTGAGCACATAAGCGATTCGTATTTCATTTTTACCGAGTCCCGGTGTTGCGTAAAAGCCTTCGGCGGGTGCAAACATGACCGTTTCGCCGTCAACATCAAATTCTGTCAGGAGCCAAACGAGGAAATCTTCGGCGTTGTCAACCGGAAGCTTTGCCGTGATATAAAATGCGCCGGCCGGTTTTTCGCATACAATGCCATCAATTTTTGAAAGCTCCTCATAGCATACATTTCTTCTGCGCTCGTATTCGGCTTTCACGTCATCAAAGTATGTAGGCGAAAGCTCATTATACAAAGCGGCCGCCCCTGCCTGATCCAGCGTCGCAACAGAAAGCCTGCCCTGGCATAATTTCATGAGATTGCTATATAGTTCTTTGTTTTTTGTCAAGATGCATCCGACTCTCGCACCGCAAGCGGAGAATCTTTTTGAGATGCTGTCTATGATCACAACATGCTGCGCGGCATCTTCAAACTCGCCCATGCTGGCTATTTTTCTGCCGTCATACACCATTTCCCTGTACACTTCATCGGAAATGATAAAGAAACCATGTTTTTTCGCAAGATCCACGATCATTCGCATATCCTCTTTGCTCAGTACATTTCCGGTTGGATTCCCCGGGCTGGTTACAAACAAGGCCTTTGTTTTGGGAGTGATTGCTTTTTCAATCAGCTCTCGATTCGCGTAGCTGTAGCCATTTTCGGCAACCGTCGTGATCGGAACGATTTTTCCGCCCGCCATCGTCACAAAAGTAGCATAATTTGAATAATAAGGCTCTGCAATAATGACTTCATCGCCGGGATCAAGAATGGCCATCAAGGTAAACTGGATCGCTTCGCTGCCACCGGCTGTTACCAATATCTCATCGTCCTGATACACCATGCCGTATCTTGCGTAATAATTTTTAATCGCCTCAACCATGTTGGGAATTCCCGCCGAAGGAGCATATTCAACCACATCTTTATTGAAATTGTTAATCGCATCAAAAAACACTTGCGGCGTCCTGATATCCGGTTGTCCAATATTGACAAAGTACACCTTTTTCCCGTCTTTGACCGCTTGGTTCGCATAGGCAGCAAAGCGCCGGATTGGCGAATGTCCAATGCTCAAAAGTTTCTGTGATAATTTCATGTTGTTCTCCTTTTATAATTCCAAATGGGAATTATTTATGATTAAATCAATTCGATTATTTTCTATATCGCCACACGTTTTCTTAAAAAGGATCAAATACTCAATATTTCCTTTCGCGCCTGTGACAGGCGAATACAAAAGCCCATGAGGATACATCCCGTTTGACTTGCCGTATTCAATGACATTCAATACAACTTCTTTGTGGACATCTTTGTCTTTGACGATCCCATTTTTCCCGACCTGACTTCTGCCCGCTTCAAACTGAGGTTTCACAAGACAGACAAGCTGTCCTGTTTCTTTCAGAAGCTTTGTAGCGATTGGAAATACCAGTTTCAGAGATATAAATGAAACATCAATGCTGATAAAGTCAAACGTTGTATCAAGCGCCTCCGTGTCCAAATGACGGATATTCACTTTTTCCATAATGACAACTCTGTTGTCATTTCGGAGCATCCAGTCCAGTTGTCCGTATCCGACATCCACAGCATAAACCGTCGAAGCACCGTTTTGAAGCATACAGTCCGTGAAGCCGCCTGTTGAAGCACCAATATCCATGCATACAGCGCCTTTTAAATCAAGCGCAAACTCTTTGATCGCTTTTTCTAATTTCAGCCCTCCACGACTTACGTAAGGACAGATATCTTCTTTAATTGAAAATTCCGCTTCGCTTTTCACAGGCGTACCGGGCTTGTCCACGCGATTTCCGTCTACAGATACGATACCGGCCATGATTGCGGCCTTTGCTTTCTCTCTTGAAGAGAAAAAACCCTTTTCAGCCAGCACGGTATCCAGTCTTTCTTTTTTATGGACATTGCCTTCTTTTCGTTCGTTCAAATATGGCTCCAAACTCTTTATTTCTTCATGATATTTGCGTAGTATTATATCATGATTACGTCTCATATATCAAGATGAAATGAATTCACAAATCCTTTCGGCAACAGAAGCGGCATCAAGCCTGTATTTATGAAAAAGTTCATCGACGCTTCCATGTTCCAAAAATTGCTGCGGCCATCCAAGTTTCAATAGTTTGATGTCGTTTTCGCCGCTTGTTTTTATAAAATCCGCTACACACGAGCCAAAACCACCTGTGATGATATTGTCTTCAAGCGTTACGATTGTTTTCGTTCGTTTGATGGATTCCGTCAGTCCTGCTTCGTCAAGCGGCTTCACAAAACGCGCATTGATCAGACCTGCTGAATACCCTCGCGCACGGATGATTTCCAAAGCTTGCGTTGCGATACCCACCATCGTTCCAACTGCCCATATTTCAACATCTTCTCCGATGGAAATGCATTCACTCTTTGACGTTTCAATTGCAATGTCTTGACTCTGCGCTTCTGTCGCCGCGTTTGTCGCCTTTCCTCTCGGATAACGAATGACGCATGGGCTTCCTTGCGCATGAGCATACGCAAGCATTTTTTCAAACTCTGCCCCATCTTTCGGTGCAAGGATCGTTAAGCCGGGCATATGGGATAAATAAGAAAGGTCGTAGATTCCGTGGTGGGTCTCACCGTCGCTCCCGACGTTCCCTGCCCTGTCTACCGCAAAAACGACAGGCAGGCCATGCATACAGACATCGCTCATGATTTGATCATACGCTCTTTGCAAAAAACTGGAGTAAATAGCCACAAACGGCTTCAAACCTTGTGCCGCAAGCCCCGCAGCAAACGTCACCGCATGCGCTTCAGCGATCCCGACGTCAAAAACCCGTTCAGGGAATGTCTCTTTAAACTTTTGAAGACCGGTGCCTTCAATCATCGCGGCGCTTACTGCGACAACGTTTTCATCTTGATGCGCCAATTCCAACACTTTCTCTCCAAAAACCTGAGCATATGAAATAGCAGACTGTTTCACAAGCGGCAGTCCTGTCGTTACATCAAAAGGCTCTGTCCCGTGAAACTTGCCGGGATTCTTTTCTGCGTTTCGATACCCTTTGCCTTTCTTTGTGATCACATGGATCACAACGGATCGATCCACATTTTTTGCTAGCGAAAGAATCTGCGTCAACTCTTCGATGTTATGCCCGTCTACAGGCCCAAAATATTTAAACCCTAATTCTTCAAAAAAAGCACCGTTCACAATGGCATATTTGACCGAATCTTTCAGATGTTCTATGCCTGAATGGATGCCTTTTCCGAACTTTGGAATATGAGCCAATCCACTTTTGACTTGTTTTTTAAAGCCAAGATAGGTGCGCGACATACGAAGCTTGCTCAAATGTCTGGATACGCCGCCTGTATTTTCTGAAATCGACATTTCATTGTCGTTGAGTACGATGATTGCTTTTGATTTTGAATCGCCCAAATTGTTTAGCGCTTCATAGGCAAGTCCACCTGTCAGCGCCCCATCACCGATGACCGCTACGACGTGGTGGCCCTCTCCTTTCAAGTCTCGTGCCGCGGCAAACCCCGCAGCAAGCGAAATCGACGTACTGCTATGTCCCATGTTAAAGCAATCATGGATGCTCTCGTTTACTCTGGGAAAACCGGAAAGTCCGCCAAATTGCCTCAGCGTTCCAAATTGCTGCGACCTGCCTGTGAGCAGTTTATGCACATAGGACTGGTGGCCGACATCCCAAATCAATTTATCATGTGGGCTGTTAAACACCTTGTGCAACGCAATTGTAAGTTCGACAACGCCTAAGTTTGAAGCAAGATGCCCACCTGTTTTGGATACCGTATCGATTAAAAATTCCCTTATCTCATACGTAAGCAAATCCAACTCTTTTATCGTCATGTTGTGTATATCTTCCGGGAAAAGGTTTCGTTTCATGATTACAAAGCCCCTCTTTTGTGATGTATTATTTTACCCGCTTGGCAAGTTCTTTCGCAATATCCGTGAAAAATTCAGCATTGTCATAGTATGGCGATAAAATCTCAATTGCAGTTTCAGTCAGCTCATTGAGCTTCGCTTTCGATTGATCAAGCCCATACAACGCAGGGTATGTCGGCTTGCCTTTTTCTGCATCAACACCTGTTTTCTTGCCCATCTCCGCTTCATTTCCATAAATGTCCAATATGTCATCCGCAACCTGAAACGCCAAACCGAGGTTTTCCGCGTAATCCGTCAAATTGAGAAGTGTCTCCTTATCCGCGCCGCCGAGATGCGCACCGGCTTTGACCGCAGCGATGACAAGAGATGCCGTTTTATTGACATGGATGTAATCCAAAAGCTCTTTTGAACACTGTTTTCCCTCGGCTTCGATATCGGCGATTTGCCCTGCGATCATGCCTCGACAGCCGCATCCTTTCGAAATTTCATACATCGCCCGAATCTTGCTTTTCAGCATGTTTGCATCGTCAAAGTATAGCAACAAATCTTTGCTCATCACCTCAAATGCCGAGGATAAAAGCCCGTCTCCGGCCAATATGGCTGTGGCTTCTCCAAAAACCTTATGGTTCGTAGCCATTCCGCGCCTGAGTTCATCATCATCCATTGCCGGAAGATCATCATGGATCAGCGAATAGGTGTGTATGTATTCAAGCGCGCAAGCATACGGAAGCGCACCTTTCACATCACCACCGCAGAAGTCACAAGCTGCAAGAAGCAGCACCGGCCTTATTCTCTTTCCGCCGGCTGACAGACTGTAGACCATCGCGTCATACACCGCAACGCTTTTATAGTCGACTTTCGGCAAAAAATCCAAAAGATGTTCGTCAACCATTTTTTTATACATCAGATAATCATTATTGTTCATCACTAGCCTCCGTTGCTACTTCGAATACGTGCTTATTTTTTGTTTGGCGTTTTCTAATATTTCATTGCACTGATGATAGTAGTCTATGCCTTTTTCAAAATTCCCGATGGCTTCCTCAAGCGTAATGCCCTCTTTGATCAAATCTGCGGCAGATTTTTCAAGCCCTGCCAAAGCTTCTTCAAACGTAAGCTTATTTTTTGCCATTCATGCACCTCATCCAATACGAGTTACTTTCCTTTGTTTACATTTTGTACGTTACAATGAACGTTTCCGTCTGCCAACACGACCGTCAGAAGATCATTCGGCTTGAAAGCGGAAGCTGTCCTTGTAAACGTACCGTTTTTATCTAAAATGGCGCCGTAACCCAGTGACAGTAAGTTTTTCGGGTTAAGGGAATCCAGTTTTACCTTGCATGTATTTACTGCGGCCATATAGAGGTCAATTTTATTTTCAAAGTTTTTCATAAACGCATCCATATTATACATATCGAGCAGTCTTTTTTTATTCCGAACGTGCCGGTCTACCATCTCATGGAGGTTATTTTGAAGCGAATCGACATAAAGCTTCAGCTCTGCAGTATCAGGCACCGCAAGCTGCGCCGCCGCCGTAGGCGTCTGGGCTCTTACATCTGCTGCGAAATCCGCGATCGTTACATCGATCTCATGCCCGACTGCCGAGATGACCGGTATTGTAGAAGCAAATATGCTTCGAGCCACCATTTCTTCGTTAAAAGCCCATAATTCTTCAACAGAACCGCCACCCCTGCCTGTAATGATGATATCTACATCCGGGCATTTTTCATTGATTTCATTGATTGCACCCGATATGTCGAGCGCAGCACCGGGCCCTTGCACAAGTACCGGGTAGATCAATACATCAACGATATTGTTTCGGCTCTTTATGATTTTGAGCATATCTTCAAGCGCTGCCCCGCTTCCCGATGTGACAAGCGCGATCTTGTTCGGGAACTTTGGAAGCGGTTTTTTATATCTTGCGTCAAACAAGCCCTCTTTGTGAAGCTTTTCTTTCAGCTTTTCAAACGCAATGCTTAAATCCCCTTGCCCTGAAACCGCAATCTCTCTGACATTTAAAGAATACGTGCCACCTTTTTCATAGAGGTGGATATAGCCTACCGCCGTTATTTCCATGCCGTCAGCGAGTTCATAACGCAAATTCGCAACTTTATCCGACGGCAGAAAACAATTGATTTTGCTGTTTTCATCTTTCATCGAGAAATAAACATGTCCGGTTTCATGGTACTTTACATTTGAAACCTCACCGATGACCGATACATTGCCCAAAAGCGGATCCGATTGGAGAATTCTCTTGATATAACCATTCAGTTGTGATACGCTGACCGGTTTTATTGCCATCGATGTTTCCTCATTTCCCTCATGCCAAGAAGCGCAATGCCCACAGCATTGTCGGAAGACAAATGCTGCTTTCCAAACGCTATATTGACGTCAGAACCGTCGAAATGCTCATAGAGCATGCCGGATACAAACTTGCTTGCCGAAACGCCCCCTGTGAAGAGTACATCGCTCAAACCCGTTTGTAATACTGCTTTTTCAGTCATTTTAATTAAAGCATTAGCAATGTTGTTAAACATTTCTTTAATCAACATATCCCTTTCATCGATCCCCGGTTCGGATTCCGTCACTCGAGTCGTTTGCGCTTCCATACCGGACAAGTTGATCATAAGTCCATCCAAAGGAATGCTGCTTAAAAACTGACTCTGTCCTACTGTTTTCAAGGCAATACTATCAAGCTCCGCGCCACATGGAAAGGACATTCCAAGGAGTACACCAAGCCTGTCTATGACTTGCCCGAAAGAAATATCCTTTGTGCCGCCCAATATGTCTATTCTGTCTCCGTTCACTTTAAGAATTTCACACGTCCCACCTGACAAATGATAGCATAAAAAGCGTTCTTTTTCTTGTAATGAACCATCGTGTTTAACGGCTTCAATATGCCCCTCTTGATGAGAAAACTTAAAAACAGGTATATTCAGCGCATGAGCGATTGTCATTGCAAAGTTTTCACCCGCTTTAAACACAGGCATATAGGAAGAATCAAGCGGCCGGGGCCGGGTTGAAACTGCCACGGCTTTGAAACGAATGTTATTTCCGCCCATCGCCTGCTCAATCAGCGCCGGAAGCGCCTCAACATGTTGAAAAAGGGCGTGAGACTGTCGCAACCCTCTTTCGCCCTGCTTTACGATCAACGATTTTCTCAAATCATGTATGATTTCACCGGTTTCGCAGACAACCGCTGCGGATGTGGTGTAATTGCTCGTATCGATTCCAAGTACATAATCTTTAGTTTGCATGTTTCATTTTTACAACCTTACCAAGGACACCGTTGACAAACTTTCCTGAATCTTCTGTTCCGTATTTTTTTGCGATATCAACAGCCTCATTGACGGAAACCGATTCGGGAATGTCGTTCATATACATAATTTCCAAAACCGCAGTTCTCATCATCGCCAAATCAACCTTACACATGCGGTCGATTTTCCAGTTCTCGCTACATGATTCAATTAAATCGTCTGCCGCAGGCAAGTACTCACTGATCAAAGCATACATTTGTTCAAGATATTCTTTTTGATTGTTGTCTTTCAAATTTTCCTTGAAAAATGTTGTTTTAATATCATCGCTGTACTCGTTTTGAGCCTCCATCTGAAAGAGTAATTGCATCACCAGCTCCCGTGCGCCGGATCTGCCTCTGGCAACCTCCCACGCGTCAGTTTTGCTCATTGTTAGAGTCACCCTCACCTTTCATACGAACGCCTTGAACATGAATATTGACAGCCCTTACAGGCAAATCTGTCGCCATCTCAACTTCTCGCTTTACGTTCTCCTGTATATCCCAAGCAACCACCGGAATTTTCACACCATAATCTACAATAATATAAATATCGACCGCGATCTCTCCGTCGCCTTGAGAAACTTTTATCCCCTTGTATACCGAAAAAACGGGACTGAAATCTGCGACGCCTTTTGTCTTAAGCACAGCATTCGCAACGTACATCACGATTACATCGTCCGCGATTTTAAGAGTGTCCATTTTTTCCTCATGGCCATCATTCATTACGTCTACCTCAGAAAGATTAATCGAATATTTACCAAGTTATTATATCAGAATCAAAGATGTACGGCAACTCGATTCTGTATAATGTCTTATATTTTACAACTTGCTCTGAATGACGATTTGAGCCGCGCTCCTGCCCGTCTCACGCATGATGATATCCGAAATTCTGGCGACGTCCGCTTGTGTGAGGTCGATCTGGTTTACAGTGACATTGACAGCGTTGTCGGTTATGAGTACGAGAACCTCCGGCAGGCCTCTTGTTTCCATCAAATTTTCAATCATTCTTTCTTGTTCCATGTAATCGATGATCCTCAACTTTTGATTCGTCGCATTTTCCCGCTCTGCCGTGGTCTCAGCCATCGCAATCACATCTGCCAACATTGAAATGATTTGATTGCGGTCCATATTGATCGTCGCTCGTACTTCTGAAAAAAACACGTCCGCACTTCTGAGCTCCGCGACATCGTCTGATGTAACAAGCGCCGTCTCTTGCAATGGCACTTCTGAATGAACCGCATCAGCACTATTTCTTGGTATCCCTGAAATGTTCAGGCTATCAACGAGAACGTTGCCATCTTGATTTCTGATTTCATCCGTTCCATTCATCGTGACAACTGTTCCCAAACATACTGCAAGCGCAAGCGCTCCTGCAAACATGGCTTTTTTTCTTCTGCTGAGACTTCCAAATTGTGAAATCCTTTGTTTAATTCTGTTCATTGGTTGGCTCCTCCACTTTCTTTTTCAAATACCATGACATTTCGTACAGG
>WQWG01000016.1 GCA_009785435.1 Clostridiales bacterium | reverse complement strand
TATGAAACTTGCTGAAAGTAAGAACAGCGTTGCTACCAATGTGATTTGAATCATTCTTTTCATTTTGCTACTCCTCTACAATTGTGAGTCATCATGTTTTTAAACTTTTTTCATCTACGTAAATAGTTGTTTTTCATTTTCACTTTATATTCTGTCTGATGATTTGCAATATATATTCTGTATCGTATTCGCTGTAAATGACCCGAATGGTTCTAGTAATATCATGACCGCCTCTACTCTTTTCCTTTAGTATCAGCATAATGCTATTTTTTCTATTTTTTAGATATTCTCCATGGCCTATCCAAGCGCTTTCTATGTCACTCCAAAACACGTAAATTTTGTGCCACCTTGGCATTATACTACACCCTTCGACTATTTCCGTATAATAAAGTCCTTCTCTATCCAGTATTAGAAATACCCGCCGATTCAAAATGAATCGCCAAAAAGGAACCACAGCGGATAAGAGCCCGAGGCCTACCATAAGCATAGGGACGAATCCATGTGCCCCACTTACATCTGTGAGGCTAAGTAAAATTAGACCGACAATGCCCGATAAAACGATGGCCATGCTGATGGCAAATCTTACGAGAAGTTTCTGTAGCGAATATTTGAATTCAATGGGCTCATAAATTTGTTTGTACATAACGATTATTCTCCGATATCATTCATAAGCAAAGTGAAACCATTTATCGATGCAATCCTATGTGGTTTGAGAAGATAACCCCGAAACCCAAGGAGTAGCAAACATAGCTGTCATCACGGTCTGCCGCTAACTGTCCGTATGTGCGCTACCGGCGACCAGTCGGTAATAGGATTTTCAAACAACCAAAGCTCCAATCCTGTCAGCTCTGATAATGGCGATATGTCACTAATCTGATTGTGGTGCAGTTGCAAAACCCTCACACTCGTAAAGTTTGAGAGCGTTGATATGTCACTGATTTGGTTGATACCCAAGTTCATCCTCTCCAAATTGTAAAGCCCTGAAAGCGGCGATAAGTCGCTGACTTGATTAAAGTTCAAATTCAACTCTTTCAAATTCGTAAGTTCCGAAAGTGGTGAGAAATCACTGATTTGAATATTTGTTAAGGTTAGCCGTTCCAAATTTTCCATATACCGCAGGTAAACGATGTCTTCATCGTGCAAGTGCGTCCCTGACAAAGTCAGTTCTGTTAATGCCGTATTGAACCGTATCCCTTTTATGGGTATCGTTTCGCCTTTGCTTACGACAATGATGGCTCTATTCTCCCCATCCCAAAAAACAGCCGCGCCAAACGATTCGAGAATCATCCTAATCGGAAGATACGTGCGTCCATCACGAATCACCGCTCCCGTGTCATTGACTCGCACTAGGTCATTGGCGTAAAAATGCCACGAAGATATCGGAACCCGTACGGTTATATCTCCTTTTCTCGCAATTGCGGTATGCGCGTTCTGATCCCAATCGACAGTAGCTCCGAATGCTTCCAGCGTCTGCCGGAAAGGCGTTAGCGTCCTGTTGTTTGCATCAATAAACGGTCTTCCCGACTCTTGTGTGAATTCTACCGGCTCTCCGTCGATGATTACGCTTACCTCCGTGGCGAATATAAAGCTTGCCGAAAGCAAGAACAGTGTTGCTGCTAATGTGATTTGAATTATTCTTTTCATTTTTTACTCCCTCATCGTTGTAAGTCGCCACGGTCTGCCTTGAACATGATGAATATGCTCTACCGGTGACCAGTCGGATATTGGGTTGTTCATTAAACAAAGCATTAATTCCTGCGCAAGGTCTGAAAGCGGCGATATATCGCTGATTTGATTGCCACTCAATTCCAACCATGTGAAATTCGTGTGTCCTAAAAGTGGCGATATGTCGCCGACTTGGTTTCCATTTAATGTCATCCATGTCAAATTCGTAAGCTCCGAAAGCGGCGATATGTCACTGATTTGATTGTTATCTAAAGTAAGCGTTGACAAATTTGTGAGGTCTGAAAGCGGTGATATATCGCTGATTTGATTGTTATTTAAAGTAAGCGTTCTCAACTTCGTAAACTCTGAAAGCAACGACAAATTACTGATTTGATTGTTGTTCAGCTCTAATGATTCCAAATTCGTGAAACCCGACAAAAGGGTTAAATCAACATAAACATTGCTGTTAAGCCCTAGAGCTGTCAAATTCACAAGGTCTAATAGCGGCGATATATCACTGATTTGATTGCTACTTAATGATAGACGTCTCAAATTCACAAGATCTGACAGCGGCGTTAAATCACTGATTTGATTGCCACCTAATCTAAGGGCAAACAAATTCGTGAGGCTTGATAACGGCGATAAGTCACTGATTTGATTTGCGCACAAATAAAGTATTTCCAAGTTCGTTAATTCTGAAAAAAGCGATAAATCAGCGATTTGATTCTCCTCCATGTACAACCACCGCAAGTTTGGAATGTTCAAAAGCGGTGTAATATCCGTTATGTAATTGACTCTCAGATATAGTACCTCTAAGTTCACCATATACCTTAAAGGGACAATATCTTCATCCCCAATGCCCTCGAATGCTAGACTGAGATGCCTCAATGATGTACTAATCTCTCGCGCTCCTATTGTTATATAGTCTCTTCTTCCTTGTTCACCATCACTCGATACAGTTATATCTCTGTTTGCACTATCCCAAGAAACATCTGCTCCAAACGCTTCCAGCACTATCCTTATGGGTAGATATGTGCGATTGTTTACAATCATTGATGTTGTATCATTGACTATCATCAAGTCATTTTTATAGATATAGTTTGTACCAATAGGCACTCTCACGATGATGCCGTTTTTTTCTGCCACCGCAGTTCTCGTCACGGGATCCCAGTCCACAGTTGCTCCAAACGCTTCAAGCGTCTGCCTAAAAGGTGTTTGTGTCCTGTTGTTTTCATCAATGAACGGACTGCCCGACTCTTGTGTGAATTCTACCTGTTTCCCGTCGATGATTACGCTTACCTCAGCGGCAAATATAAAGCTTGCTGAAAGCAAGAACAGTGTGACTGCCAATGTGATTTGAATCATTCTTTTCATTTTTGTTACTCCTCTTGCATTCTCTGAAAAGATTTGAAAACCCGGACATTTTTAGACATTTTTTGATAATTTTTTCCATGTTATCATTATTTTAATCGTGATGCAATCCTTTTTTACTTTTTAACAACCTTATACAACTCATCACTCTCCGGAGGGTCAATCTCAAACGAATCGCCATTCAATACCCGTTTAATCCCCTCTTCTGCCCTTTTCACTTCCCCAATCAGACTAATCTGTATATCGTGTCTATCCATCTCCTGCATCATTTTGTCTTTGTCCTCTGCATCCGCTATGATCAACATACACCCACTCGATATGAGCCGCAGCGGATCGATCTCATAGAACGCACATATTTTCTTTGTCACATCCGACACAGGAATCTGCTCTTCCCAAATCTCCGCGCCAAGCCCCGCCGCACGACATAGTTCCCAAACTGCCCCAAGGACACCGCCCTCTGTGACATCATGCATCGCTGAATACCCTATTTCCCCTGCGATAACCCCCTCTTTGACAACGCTGGCCATATCGAGGTATGACTTTGCTTCCTCGATTTCAGCGGAGGTTAATGTTTCGCGAAGCGCTTTCTCATAGTCATACGCGATGATGCCGCTTCCCTCAAGCCCTGCCATTTTCGTCATCAAAATCAGGTCGCCCGGTTTTGCTTGCCTTTTTTCTTTTTGTGCTGCCCCTCTACCAATCGCGGTCGAAACAATCACAGGCTGATTCACAGCATGGGTGATTTCCGTATGCCCGCCGATGATCTCCACGCCAAGCGCTGCAGCCGCCTCGCCCGCCTGTTTCATGATTTCGTTGATTTCTTCTTCTGTCGTACCCACAGGCAACATCACCGCGAGCATAATGCCCAGTGGCTCTATGCCGTTTGATGCGATGTCATTGCAGGAGATATGGATCGCAAGTCTTCCGATTTGGTTGACGGCAGCGGTGATCGGATCTGTGGACATCACGCACTCGTATTCACCAAAATCAATAACAGCGCAATCTTCTCCGATGCCCGGCCTTTGCAACACTTCTTTTCTTTTGTGCTTGATATTTTTAAATACAATATTCTCCAAAAGCGTACTGTCTAATTTTCCGACTTTAAGCATGCGCGTTTTCCTCGTTTCCGCTTTGCAGCCATTCTACAAAATGTGCTTCTGAAATGATAGGCACGCCAAGTTCTTTCGCCTTTTTATTCTTTGACGAGTTGGACTTTAAATCGTTGTTGATGAGGTAACTCGTCTTGGACGTTACGGACGATGTTGTCTTTCCACCGTTTTGTTCGATGATCTCTGAAAGCGCTTCCCTGTTGTCAAAGTGTTCAAGCGCACCGGTTATAACGAAGATTTTTCCGTCGAATAACAGGCTTGTATTCGCAGTATCCGCTTTTTCAAACTCGATCTCGGCAAGGATTCTTTGAACACTTTCTTTGATTATTTCAGAATTGAAATAACGTACGTACGCTTCGGCCATGATGTCGCCGATGCCGTTTATCTCCAACAGTTCTTCTTTTGATAAACTTTGAATCTTGTCCCAGTCTTGGCCGCACGATTTGCATATGTTTCTTGCGTTCGCCACGCCGATGTTCGGGATGCCAAGCGCATACAGAAGCCTTGACGCCGATGTTTTCCGGCAGCGATCGACTGAATCAACGAGATTGTGAAACGATTTTTCACCGAATCCCTCCATGATGACAATGTCTTCTTTATGTTCTTTTAAATGAAACAAGTCTGCAGGTTCTTTGATGATGCCTTTGGCGATCAATTTTTCAATCGTCGCTTCTGACAGCCCCTCGATGTTCATTGCATTTCTTTCTACAAAGTGGGCGATCATCTTGATCTGTTTCGCCGGGCAATCCTCGTTTGTGCAAATCAGCGTTTCAATGCCACTCTCAGACTTGATTTCTACACTTCCGTCGCACACGGGACACGTTTCCGGAATCGCTATATTCCCGCTCTTCGTCAAGTTTTCAGCAATCTGCGGAATGATCATATTGGCTTTGTAGACGGTAATGGTGTCGCCTATGCCCAGTTGCAGTTCTTTCATGATGCTGATGTTATGGACGCTCGCCCTGCTCACGGTTGTCCCCTCCAGTTCCACCGGAGCAAAGATGGCAATCGGATTGATCAGTCCTGTCCTTGACGCGCTCCATTCGATTTCTTCAAGCGTTGTCTCTTTTAACTCGTCTCGCCACTTAAAGGCGATGGAATCTCTTGGAAACTTCGCCGTATTGCCGAGGGATTTTCCGTAAGCGATGTCGTCAAATGCAAGCACAAGCCCGTCCGATGGCATGTCACTCTTTGCAACATGATCAGCGAACCACTTGACAGCATCTTCTATGGTATCCTGTGTGACCATCCGATAGCCAACAATCTCAAAGCCTTGCGCGTCGAGCCATTCCATCTGCGCTTTTCTTGATACTTGCAGGTCGTCCCTGCTTTCCGCCTTTACGATCGAAAACGCATAAAACCGTACGTTTCTCTCTGCGGTGATTTGATTGTTCAGTTGCCGGACAGAGCCGCTGCACAAATTTCTCGGATTTTTATACTTCGCGAACGCATCTTCAATGCTTTCATTGATTTTCTCAAAGTCAGAGTATCGTATGATCGCCTCGCCACGCACCACAAGTTCACCTTTGAATGAAATCACATGTGGTATATTGGCAAAGACTTTGGCATTGGATGTGATCACTTCACCAATCTCACCATTGCCCCTTGTTACGGCCTTTTGCAGCTTTCCGTCCGCATACGTCAAGATGACGGTCAGCCCGTCCAGTTTCCACGCAAGCAGACCCTCGTACCCTGCAAGCCACTCTTTTAAAGCGTCTATGTCTTTCGTTTTATCAAGCGAAAGCATTCTCGTTTCATGGCGCTCTTTCGGAAGTTCTTCCATCACTTCATATCCGACACGTACGGTCGGACTGCCTGAAAGCACAACGCCGGTTTCCGCTTCAAGCTGAACAAGTTCATCATAAAGCCTGTCGTACTCGATGTTGGACATGGTTTCCCGGTTTTCGTTGTAATATGCGTTTGCCGCCTCATTCAAAACGGCTATTTTTTCTTTCATGAATGCTGTCTTATTGTCCAATTTATCTACTCCACAATTGTAATCGGCGCGATCCCTTTTCCAAGCTTTTTAAGCCCCACCGATTCAAACATCACGCTTACGGTTTTTTCATCCGCCTCAATCACAATACCATCGCCAAATTTGGCGTGGTTTACTTTGTTGCCCGGGAAAAAATCCTGCCCGGCGGAAACATCGGCGGCCTTTTTAACTTCTTGTTTGGCATATTTCAATTGGTCAAACGGTTTAAATATGGCTTCGCTGCCATAGCCATCAGACCAGTTGACTCCGCTGCTTTCTTGTGTCTTCTTTCTCTCGTATATCGCATCGCCTGTCAGCAGAGATTTGTCGACTTCTCTCAGGAATTGCGACTCTCTCGTATAGTCTGTTTTGCCGTATAGCGTACGCATCGACGCACTGAGCAGATACAGCTTTTTCATAGCCCTCGTCATTCCGACATAACAGAGGCGCCTTTCTTCTTCAATGCCATCCTGTTTGTCCAGCGCCCTCCATCCGGGGAAAAGCCCGTCTTCCATGCCCGGAAGAAAGACCACAGGAAACTCCAGTCCCTTTGCACTGTGCATCGTCATCAGTATGACGGCGTCTTCATCGGCATCGTGGTTGTCAATGTCCGCCATCAGAGCGATCTTCTCCATAAAATCCGAAAGCGGCAATTGTGGGTCTTCTTTCTCAAAATCATAGATAACGGATTTAAACTCAAACATATTCTCGATTCTGCTGTCTGATTCCACATTGTTCTGCTCTTCAAGCGCTTTTAAGTACCCGGTCTTCATCATGAGCGCGTCATACAAATCGGAAACCCTTACATTGTCTTGCTCACGGTTGTATTCGCTGATCACCGAAATCAACGCCTTTACACTTTCCACCGCTTTTTGTGGCAGCCCGGAGACGATTTCATCGTCTTCAAGAACATTGAACAGGCTTTCACCTCGAACCGATGCAAGCGCACGAAGTTTTTCCAGCGTCTTATCGCCGATCCCCCTCTTGGGCTCATTAATGATCCGCGCAAGCGCAACGTCATCAGACGGGTTCTGAACAAGGCGCATATAGGACATCATGTCTTTGATTTCTTTTCGATCGTAGTAGCGCACGCCGCCAAGCACCCGATAAGGGAGGCCTCTTGCGGAAAGCGCCTCTTCAAAAGTCCTTGACTGCGCGTTTGTCCGATATAGGATGGCGAAATCTTTGTACTTTAAATCCTGCGCGTTCAGTCTGTCTATTTCCGCAGCGATGAACCGAGCTTCTTCTTTTTCATTGTCGGCTCTGTAGTAACTGATTTTTTCACCGGCGTCTCTGCTCGTCCAAAGTTTTTTGTTTTTTCTTTTCGAATTTCTTGTAATGATGGAATGCGCTGCCGCAAGGATGTTGCCGTCTGAGCGGTAGTTTTGC
The DNA here is from genome assembly GCA_009785435.1 of Clostridiales bacterium. Classification (GTDB taxonomy): domain Bacteria; phylum Bacillota; class Clostridia; order Peptostreptococcales; family Anaerovoracaceae; genus WQWG01. The sequence continues at coordinate 2,245 of WQWG01000016.1, read as the reverse complement.
TCAAGCTTGATCACTTTCGTATTTTTAAAATCTTTCTCAAATTCAAGAATGTTCTTGATATCCGCTCCGCGCCATTGGTATATGCACTGGTCATCATCGCCGACTACACATATGTTGTTATGCGCCTCGGCGAGCAGCTTGATAAATCTGTATTGTATGAAGTTTGTGTCCTGATATTCATCGACCATGATGTATTGAAATCGCTTTTGATATTTGGCCAATATTTCTTCGTCTTTTTCAAACAGCTTTACAACGTTTAAGAGGAGGTCGTCAAAATCCATCGCGTTGTTTTTCTTTAGAATTTTTTCATAATCTGAATACAGTTCATATATCGGCCTTGTCCTGAAATCATCGCCGTTTAGTCTGAGATAGGCTTCCGCGTCAATCGCTTTTTCTTTGCAGTCGCTGATCATGGAAAGCACATACGCCGGCGTATATTTTTTGTCATCGAGGTTTCTTGCTTTGATGCAGCTTTTGATAACGGTCTTCTGATCTGAGGGATCATAAACAACGAAGCCGCTTTGATAGCCCACAAGTTCCGGATGCATGCGCAGGATTCGCAGCGCAGAAGAATGGAATGTCAAAATCCACATATGAATGCTTCCGCCAAGTAAGTTTTCAACCCTGTCGCGCATTTCCTTTGCTGCTTTGTTCGTAAAGGTCACTGCGAAAATATGATATGGATCGACACCCTCTTCTTGTATCAAATGCGCGATCCTGTGTGTCATCGTATTCGTTTTACCGCTTCCCGCACCTGCTAATATCAACAGCGGGCCTTCTTTGTGGAGGACGGCTTTTTTCTGTTCTTCGTTTAGATTTTTGTCCATTTGTTCCTCTTTCAATCGGGGTCTTCTTTATTCATATATTTTATATGATGGGATGCTGAAAGTAAAGAAAAATGATTGTTATTTTTTGTAATTATTTCTTGACTTTTGATTTGAATGTAATATAATACATGCTAACAGATGATATGAATCATTGTCAATGGGAGGTGAAAAAGAATGAAAATCATGGAAACAGCTGAAAAATACGTCTATACCCAGTATGCCGCTCTAGGTGAAGCAAACTCAACCACGAGGTATGAGTTAATAGACGGCGTCGTCTATTTTATGGTGCCGGGACCATCGCAGGCACATCAAGAAATAAGCAGAGAATTGCTCCGCCAATTTGCTAATTTTTTAGACGGTAAACCCTGTAAGGTTTTCCACACGCCGTTTGATGTTTGTCTAAACGCAAAAGGGGACGATGACAACACGGTGGTTCAGCCTGATCTTTTGGTCGTCTGCGATGAGTCCAAGCTTGACGGCAAAAGGTGCAACGGTGCGCCTGATTTGATCATAGAGATATTATCGCCCTCAAACCGAAAGTATGATATGGTGAAAAAGTTCTATCGATATCTCTGGGCGGGCGTTCGCGAATACTGGATTGTTGACCCTGAAGATCAAACAGTCACCGTTCATATCTTGAAAAACAAAGAATACACGGCCAACGTTTATAGCGTAAACGATGATGACCTCGAAAATGACGTAAAAATAGACAGCGTCGTGCCTGTTCATGTGCTTGACGGCTGCGAAATTGATTTGAAAAAGGTATTTTCAAAATAAATTCTTCGAACGAAAAAGGAGCCGATTGGCTCCTTTTATTGATTTTGATATTATTCAAGGATCTCAGTTACAACTCCGGAGCCGACGGTTCTGCCGCCCTCTCTGATCGCGAATCTGAGTCCTGTCTCGATGGCGATCGGGGTGATCAGTGTGATCTCCATCTGGATGTTGTCTCCAGGCATGCACATCTCTGTGCCATCCGGTAATTTCAGGTCGCCTGTTACGTCCGTCGTTCTGAAATAGAACTGTGGTCTGTATCCGTTGAAGAACGGTGTATGTCTTCCACCCTCTTCTTTTTTCAGTACGTATACTTCGCCTTTGAATTTCGTATGCGGTTTGATCGATCCCGGTGCTGCAAGAACTTGTCCTCTCTCGATTTCTGTTCTCTGTACGCCACGCATAAGCGCTCCGATGTTGTCTCCGGTTTCTGCATCGTCAAGAAGCTTTCTGAACATCTCGATTCCCGTGATGACTACTTTTCTCTTCTCTTCTTTCAGTCCGATGATCTCTACTTCTTCGCCTACTTTCAGTTTGCCTCTCTCTACTCTTCCTGTTGCTACTGTTCCTCTTCCTGTGATCGAGAATACGTCCTCTACAGGCATCAAGAATGGCTTTTCTGTCTCTCTTACAGGCTCAGGAAT
>WQWG01000015.1 GCA_009785435.1 Clostridiales bacterium | reverse complement strand
TGCGTGCGGCAGAAAATGACCCGAATGGTTGCGACGTGATTTTATGGGATGGCGGAAACAATGACTTCCCGTTTTACAAACCGGATCTGATGGTTGCGATTGTAGACCCGCATAGACCGGGACATGAACTTTCCTATTATCCGGGTGAAGTGACACTTCGTCTTGCGGACGTGGCGGTCATCAATAAGATCGACAGCGCCGACTATGAAAACATCCAAGCGGTACGAAGAAACATTCAAAAAGTAAATCCAAGCGCAGTGGTCGTGGATGCGGCTTCCGCAATCGGTGTGGAAAATGCTGAAACGATACGTGGCAAACGAGTTTTGGTTGTCGAAGACGGCCCGACGCTGACGCATGGAGATATGAAAATTGGAGCAGGAACGGTTGCCGCCCAGCGTTATGGCGCGGCCGAAATCATTGACCCGAGGCCATATGCTGTTGGCAAATTGGCCGAGACGTACCAAATTTATCCGAATATCGGTGCGGTGCTTCCCGCGATGGGTTACGGCGAGGAGCAAATGCGCGACTTGGCGGAAACGATTGAACGCACGCCCTGTGATGCCGTCGTGATCGCGACGCCGATCGATTTGGGCAGGGTCATCAAAATCAACAAGCCAAGCACTCGTGTGGAATATTACTTGCAGGAAATCGGACATCCGAACATATCCGATGTGATCAAGGATTTTGTGGGTAAAATTCGAAAATAAAGAAAAACGAAAGCGTTGCAATTTGCAACGCTTTTATTGTAGTCTTGCGATTGAATTATAAGAACAATAACACAGCGAGAAAGTGGCATATTGCGCCGAAGTTGACAAAGAGATGCCAGACCATGTGAAAGAATTTCGTGTTGTGTTTGGCATAAAAATAGGTACCCAAAGAGTAGAAGATGCCGCCGCCGAGGAGCAATAACTGCATCCCTAAGCTGGCGTGTCTGATAAACAGCGGCAAGACAAACACGATCGACCAACCCATGACAAGGTAAATGGTCAGTGACACTTTTGGGATTTTCCGCTTGGCAATTGATTTGTATAAAACGCCGAAAATCACCATGGCCCACTGGATGGACGCAATGATGATGCCCGGTGCGCCTCCGATGACCGATAGCGCGATGGGCGTATAAGTCCCTGCGATCGCAACGTAAATAAAGATATGGTCGAGAATCTGCGTGACTTGCTTATGCCGTGTATCGATCCCCATGCTGTGGTAGAGAGTTGACGATAGAAACATGAGAAAAATGGAACACATAAAAATGGATGTGCCAACAGCAGCCAATGGGCCGTTCGACACATACGCATGAATTGCAGTTGGCGCGATGCCACAAAGTGTAATAAACGCCATGGCACCATGGCTGATGGAATTTCCGACTTCTTCGCCAAACGTGTATTGGCGGATTGCTTTTATCTTGTTCATCTACACATCATAACATAGATGGGTTCAAATTTCATCGATATTTTTCCGACAACCTGTCAGCGATTTACCGCCAACTAGAATTTTTTAAAAATTATAGTTTACTTTCGCGCCCTAATCGAATACGATTAGAGCGTGAAAGTAAGGTGAGGCAGTTAGCGCACAACTAAATTTTATATTTTTACGGAGGCATGAATATGTTTTGGAAAAAGAAACTCCCTGAACTTTACAGCGAGCAGGAGCTGGAAGTGATTGAAAACCATATTGCCAATTATTTCGGCAATTTTAACAATGTGATTCATGAAATTGTGTCGCCGGACATCCATGTGGATATTTGTGTGATAGATCCGACACCCGAGCGCAATTATTATACGCTGGTCACAATGGGCATGGGCGCGCATCGAATGAAAGTGCCAAAAGAGCTGCGCAAAATGGGACTTGATCGGGCAGAGGTTCTGATTACGTTGCCGCCTGATTGGGATTTAAAAAGTGATGATGAAAAGTGGTATTGGCCGCTTCGCTGGCTGAAAATTTTGGCGCGATTGCCCGGCGAGTACGATACATGGCTTGGGTATGGCCACACTGTGCCAAATGGAGAGCCATTTGCTGAGAATACCGAACTCAGCGGCGTGATGCTGAGCATGCCTTATTATTTTGGCCCGGAAGCTTCTGTCTGTACATTGCCAAAAGGTGATAAGGTCAACTTCTATCAGGTGATTCCGCTTTATGAGAATGAGATGAATTTTAAAATACAAAACTCCGCAGAAGATTTGGAAGATCGTTTCCCGGAAAATTTCAATATGGTGCTGGACATCGCTCGCGAAAATGTAGTGAAATAAAAAAGGAGGAAAAAAATATGCTGATTCCAACAATTCATTTTGCAGGAAACTGCAACGAGGTGATCGAATTTTACAAGCAAACGATTGGTGCAGAGGTTCAAATGATCGCGTATGCAAAGGATGCGCCTGCTGAACTTGCTGCGGTGATGCCGCCGGATTTCGTTATGCACTCGGAAATTAAGATTTTCGGTACGATTGTTGCTTTGACGGACGGATGCGAAAAGCCGCCGACAGGGGACAACCACACATTTACAGTTATTCTTGAAACCGCCGAAGAAGTGGCAGATGTTTTTAATAAACTGGCCGATCGTGGCGAAGTTATTGAGCCATTGGGGCAACAGTTTTGGGCTGACCTGACCGGTATGCTCACAGACCGTTATGGCGTGAACTGGAATGTATTGACGCGCTCTATGCCGACCGGGTGATTTTTTAAGAAACATATGGGCGGAAAACAACGTGCAATGATTGTTTTGGTTGAAAAGTCTATAATGAGAACATACCCTCAACGTCAACCAGTACAACATCGCCTTGTTTCGCTGCCCTGTTTTTTAAGCTGTCAGTAAATCCGGATTTTGAAAATATCATATAGCTGATGTTTGTGAAGCTAGAAAACAGTTCTGATTTGCGCGTGAGATCATCCAGAATATCCACGTCTGCCAGTGCATTTCTCCACTTACATTCACCAAATGTGGCTTTTGTGCCTGAAAACGCAATAAAGTCAATTTCTTCTTCGCGCCGCTCTTTCGGATTGTTTCCCCACCATCTGCCGATTTTTTTGAAAGCGTATGGCAGCTTTTTTTCTCTCGCCAAATGCCACATATACTGTTTGGCACATTCTTCAAAAGCGTACCCTGTATGACTGTTAAGCTGTTCGGCAAAAATTTCATCGCAAACGATTTCGCCAAGACCTGCTGTAATGCGGCTCAGATCAGGCAGCACAAAACGATACCAAAAAATAAACATCCAATCATCCAACAGATAAATCGGTCTTTTTGATTTGGTTTCGGTGATTGGGTATTCTTTGCGGACAATCCCAAGGCTGATCAATGTAGACAACATCTTACTGCATTGGCTTGTCTCTATGCCAACCTTTGTCGCTATTTCATTAAGCCTGTTGCTTCCACCTGCGATTGCAGTAATAATGGCGTTATAGGTTTCAGGAATTTTCAATTCCTGTTTAAGCAAATTTGCGGGTTCTTCAAATAACCTGCCGGAGGGATTGAAGAAGAGATCTCGGACATTCTCTTGCAGAGAAAGTGTATTGTCAATTCTTGAAAGATATTCGGGAATGCCACCGGTAACGCTGTAGAGGGTGATTTTTTCCTCTTTATTGAAACCGGGCAGCATTTCTGCACTCTCTAAATAATCAAATGGAAATACCTTGTATTGCGCCGTCCGGCGGCCGTACAGCGGACTTTTATATCCTAAAACTTGATTTTCCATAAAAGACATACTGGAACCGCATAAAATTAGAAACAATTTACTGTTCGCTTGATGTTTGTCAATTGCGGCTTGTAAGATTGATGACACGGATTTGTCACTTGTGGCCAGATATGGGTATTCGTCAATGGCGAAAATAATGCGTTCGGTTTTTGCGCGTTCAAAGACATAATCAATGGCTTCCCGAAAAGAGGAAAAAGCATTTTTAGGCGCATCCGGCGCAAGCGTCGATAAAATTTGAGCCGACAGAATTTCAAGGTTTTCTTTGGCGGTTGATTCCACCGCAACAAAATAGATGGCTTTCCTGTTCTTGCAAAATTCGTTGATCAACGTTGTTTTGCCAACACGCCTGCGTCCGTATATGACCGAAAATTGAAAGGAATCCTTATCATAGCCTTTGTTTAAATTTTCTAACTCGTGTTTTCTACCGACAAACATATGCTAACTCTCCAATTACTAACTGTACAGTTAGCATAAATCGTATCGGTGGTTTTGTCAAGTATATTTTCGTGAATTGTGATAAAATAAAATCTACTTAGTATATAGATAAATCTTCAAAAATATGATAGAATATTGATGCTAAAAACCATCGAAGAAATCAATGAATGAGCAGCAATGGAGGCACAAAGTGTACGATTGGATTGATAATGATGCGGCGTTTGAACAAGACAAGCCGCTTGACGAATGTGGGATCATCGGGATATACGCTCCCGGCAAAACGGATATCGCCAGAAACGTGTATTTCGGGCTTCATGCGCTTCAGCATAGAGGGCAGGACAGCGCGGGCATTGCGGTAAACGCAGGAGGCAAAATACAGTACTACAAAGAAAGAGGACTGGTACAGGAAGTTTTTAACGATGAAATCATAGAGCGGCTGAAAGGTGATATCGCGATCGGGCATGTCAGATACCCTGCAAAAGGCGACACGCACGTGATCAACGCGATGCCTCTCGTCGTTTACTATAAAGGAGGAGCGCTTGCGCTTGCCCATAACGGCAGCATTGTCAACGCCGACGTGCTCAAAGAAGAGATGCAGGAGCATGGCGCTATTTTTCAGACAAGCGTTGATGTTGAAATCATTGCAGTGTTGATCGCAAAACACCTCAAAGACCATTCCATTGAAGAGGCTGCTCTCAAAACATTGCGTACAATAAAAGGAGCCTATGCCCTTGTCATGACAGCGGAAGAAAAATTGATCGGCATCCGCGACCCACACGGCATAAGGCCTCTTTGCATTGGAAAAACGAAAGAGGGATTTGTGCTTTCGTCGGAAAGCTGCGCTTTTTCGCTTTTGGAGGCGAAACTGGTCAGAGATGTACAGCCCGGAGAAATGGTCGTCATCGAAAACAACGAAATCAAATCCTATCAATTCAGTGAAAAATCAAAACAAGCCGGTTGTTCGTTTGAATATACGTACATCGCAAGGCCGGACAGCGACATCGACACAAGAAATGTGTATATGGCAAGAAGCATGAGCGGGCGAATGCTTGCAAAGGAGGCACCTGTAGAGGCGGATTTGGTCATTTCCGTTCCGGATTCAGGAACAGTAGCGGCCATCGGGTATGCGGCAGAATCGGGGATTCCTTATGGAGAGGGGTTCATCAAAAACCGTTACATCGGAAGAACGTTCATACAGCCCGATCAGCGAATGAGAAAGTTGTCGGTCAGGTTGAAGCTGAATGTCATCACAGACAATGTAAAGGGAAAACGGATCGTCATGGTCGATGATTCGCTTGTGCGCGGAACGACCAGCACCGGCATTGTGAAGATGCTCATAGAAGCGGGCGCAAAAGAAGTCCATGTGCGCGTGGCTTCGCCGCCGGTAACGTCACCTTGTTTTTTTGGCATTGATACGTCGGACAAAAAGGAATTGATCGCTTCTACGAAGAGCATTGATGAGATTTGCGAAATGATCGGGGCGAATTCACTTGCCTATTTAAGCATAGAGGCCATGAAAGACGCGATTGCGCTTGGTGATGTTTTGTGCTTTGCTTGTTTTGACGGCAAATATCCAATCGAAGTGCCGAACCTGGAGGAATAACAAATGGATCAAGATAAAAGACTGACATACAAGGATGCCGGAGTGGATACAAAAGAGGGAGAAAAGGCCGTAGAGCTTATGAAACCTCATGTCAAGAAAACGTGGAACGAAAACGTACTGGCGGGGCTTGGCAGTTTTGGAGGCCTTTTTAAGCTGGACATAGCCGGCATGAAAGAGCCTGTTCTCGTCTCCGGAACGGATGGCGTAGGGACAAAGCTGAAGATCGCGTTTTTAATGGACAAACATGATACCGTCGGTATCGATTGCGTGGCGATGTGCGTAAACGATGTGCTGTGCCAAGGCGCAAAGCCGTTGTTTTTCCTCGACTATATTGCCACCGGAAGATTGAAAGCTGAAAAAGTCGCGGAGATTGTTAAAGGCATTTCGGATGGATGCGTGATGGGAAAAAGCGCGTTGATCGGCGGCGAGACCGCAGAGATGCCCGACTTTTACAGCGATGGCGAATATGACATCGCGGGCTTTTCAGTTGGCGTCGTGGATAAAGAAAAAGTCATCACCGGGCAAAATATAAAAGAGGGCAATCGGATCATCGGCATTGCTTCAAGTGGTATCCACAGCAATGGCTATTCGCTTGTGCGAAAAGTATTTTTCGATAAGCTCAAGCTCGGTGTACACGATTATATCGAAGAATTTCAAATGACGCTCGGAGAAATGCTTCTGACACCTACGAAGATCTATGCGAATGCTTGCGAAGCGGTATTGCCAAATTATGATGTGAATGGCATCGTCCACATCACAGGCGGCGGGTTCTTTGAAAACATCCCAAGAGTTCTTCCGGATGGGTTGTGTGCGCAAATTTCGATTTCTTCATGGGAGAGACCGCAGATTTTCGCCTATATCCAAAAGCATGGAAACATCGATGAAATGGAGATGTTCAAGACCTTTAACATGGGCATCGGAATGATGATGTTTGTCGATGAAAGCATCGCGGAAAGTGTCCTCGAAACGCTCAAAGATGCGGGCGAGACGGCCTATTTAATCGGCGAAGTCGTAAAAGGCGACGGACGGCAGGTTATTTTATGAAAGAAAAAATGAGAATTTCGGTGTTGGTTTCAGGTGGCGGGACAAATCTGCAATCGTTAATAGACAATATCGAAAACGACAGCTTGCCGGAAGCTGAAATCGTACGCGTCATCTCAAGCCGTGAAGATGCCTTTGCGCTCCAACGGGCAAGCAAGGCGGGTATAAAGGGCGTCGTCGTATCGAAAAATGATTTCCCCGATTCGGATATGCTTGCACAGACGCTGATCAAAACACTTGAAGAGGCGAATACAGACTTGATCGTCCTTGCAGGGTATATGAGCATTTTGCATCCTGACGTCATTAAAAAATATCCCAAGCGTATCATCAACGTTCACCCGTCACTGCTCCCTAAGTATGGCGGAAAAGGGTTTTACGGCATGCGCGTACATAAAGCGGTCATTGAGGCCGGCGAAAAAACATCGGGTGCGACCGTGCATTTCGTTGACGAGGGGATTGATACGGGAGACATCATCTTGCAGAGGGAAGTGCCTGTTCAAGCAGGCGATGATGAAAATACCCTTGCCGCAAGAGTATTGGAAATGGAACATATCATCTTGCCGGAAGCGATACGGCGTATTTGCACAGGCGTTACAGATACAGAGTGAAATTAAAGTGAGTTGGTTGTATAAGGCTCGTTTACAAATCGCTGAAGCAATTTGAACAGAGCCATTCATGGAGGCAAAATGAGAGCATTAATCAGTGTGTCGGACAAGACGGGCGTGGTGGAATTTGCAAAGGAGCTGCGCGAACTTGGAATCAAAGTGATTTCGACGGGAGGCACTTTAACGCAGCTTATGGAGAACGGAATCGGAGCAATCGGGATTTCGGATGTTACGGGGTTTCCGGAGTGTCTTGACGGCCGTGTAAAAACGCTGCATCCTAGTGTCCATGGCGGAATCCTCGCGATGAGGGACAAGCCGGAGCATATGCAGCAGATACAGGATTTACAGATTGAAACGATTGACATCGTTGCAATCAACTTGTACCCTTTCAAACAGACGATTATGCAGCCGGGCGTTTCCCTGGAAGATGCCATTGAGAACATCGATATCGGTGGGCCTACGATGCTTCGTTCGGCAGCAAAAAACCATAAAGACGTCATCGTCCTATGCGATCCGGCCGATTATGCAGAGGTCATACGGGAGCTGAAAGAAAACGGCAGCGTATCCTACGAAACGAAATACAGGCTTGCGCTGAAAGTATTCGAGCATACGGCCGCGTATGACGCGCTGATTGCTTCGTACCTGAGAGAGCGAAGCGGGCGGGAGCTTCCGAACAACCCGACATTTACATACGAAAAATTACAGGATTTGAGATACGGTGAAAATCCGCATCAAAAGGCTGCATACTATAAGCAAGTGGGAGTGCTTGAGGGTTCTCTTGCAAACGCCGTTCAATTGCACGGCAAAGAGTTGTCTTTTAATAATATAAACGACACGAACGGAGCGCTCGAAACGCTCAAAGAATTCACCAGCCCTACGGTTGTGGCGGTCAAGCATGCCAATCCATGTGGCGTGGGAAGCGGATTTGATATCTTCGCGGCGTACAAAAGGGCGCATGATTGTGATCCGACTTCTATTTTCGGTGGAATTGTAGCGGCGAACAGGCCAATCGACGCATGGACGGCAGATGAAATCAACAAAATTTTTATCGAAATTGTCATCGCGCCTGACTTTACGGAAGACGCGCTTACCATACTCAAAAAGAAACAAAACATCAGGCTTCTAAAACTGGAAAGCATTGAGAAAAAGCTTGAAAAACAGATCGACCTCAAGAAAACGAGCGGAGGAATCTTGATACAGGATGCGGATGATCAGCTTTTCAACGAGGAAGACCTCAAAGTCGTAACGGACAGGATTCCGACAGAAAGAGAGATGCAAGACATGATTTTTGCCTTGAAAGTGGCAAAACACGTGAAATCCAACGCCATCGTAATCGCCAAAGACGGAATGACGCTTGGAATCGGACCCGGGCAGACAAACCGGATATGGGCGGCGAAAAATGCGATCAGACAGTCGCACTTTGACTTGAACGATTCTGTTTTGGCATCCGACGCGTTTTTCCCGTTCGACGATTGCGTAACGGTAGCCGGTGAAGCCGGTATTACTGCAATCATCCAGCCGGGTGGCTCCATCAATGACGAAGAGTCGATTAAAAAGGCGAATGAACTCGGAATTGCGATGGTGTTTACGGGGATGAGGCACTTTAAACATTAACGACAGGCTATTTTTCCGCATAGCATTTGCGAAAAAATTCCGCTGTTGCTTGGTTTGAGTAGTTGCATTTAAAACAGAAAGGGATACAGATGAACATATTAATCGTAGGCAGCGGCGGACGCGAGCATGCAATCGCATGGAAGCTTGCCCAAAGCCCTAAAGTAAAAGAGATATTTTGCGCACCGGGCAATGCGGGGATTGCAAAGATCGCCGAATGCATTGATGTAAGTGCTGAAGACATTTCAGGCATCGTAAATGTCGCAAAGGAAAACAAGATCGGCCTTGCCGTGATCGGTCCGGAGGTTCCGCTTGCAATGGGGATCGTCGATGCGCTCGAAGCTTCGGGCATCAAGACATTTGGGCCGAACAAAAAATGCGCACAGCTCGAAGCGAGCAAGTCATTCACGAAAGATTTTCTGTTGAGGCATAACATACCTACAGCAAAATACAAAGAGTTTACAGACAAAGAAGAATTGCTAAATTCCATTGGAATTTACGGATTTCCGATGGTGTTAAAGGCGGACGGCCTTGCTGCGGGAAAAGGCGTCGTGCTTGCAGAGACAGAAGCGGAAGCGAGAAGCGCGATTGAGCAGATGATGGGTGAAAAAATATTCGGAGCAGCAGGTGAAAAGATCGTCGTGGAAGAATGTCTGATGGGCATCGAAGCGTCGGTGTTATGCTTTGTCGATGAGAAGACGATCATCCCAATGGAGTCGGCTCAGGATTACAAGAGGATCTTTGATAACGATGAGGGCCCGAATACAGGCGGCATGGGAACGTATTCGCCAAGCTTACTGTTTGATGAAGCGCTTGAAAAAAGAATCATGGATGAAATCCTTGCGCCGACGCTCAAAGGTTTTCAGATGGACGGACTTGACTTTAAAGGCGTGCTTTTCGTAGGCATTATGATCACGAAAGATGGGCCGAAAGTGATCGAGTTCAACAACCGTTTCGGAGATCCTGAAACGCAGTCCATTCTTCCAAGGCTTGAAACAGATCTTCTTGATATTTTCCTTGCGGTTACGGAGAACAATCTGAGCAGCATGGATATAAAATGGAGTGATAAAAAAGCGGTTTGTGTCGTACTCGCGTCCGGAGGCTATCCGGGCAACTATGAAAAAGGCGATGTGATCGAAGGGCTTGAGCGTGTCGATGAAGATGTGTTGGTATTCCATGCAGGTACGGCGACAGATTGCGGGATGGCAGTTGTAACATCGGGCGGCAGAGTTCTCGGCGTCACCGCGCTTGCGGATACACACGAAGAAGCCAGAAAAAAAGTCTATGAAAATGTGCCAAAGATCTCTTTCGACGGGATGCAGTATCGCAAAGACATCGGTGTCGTGAAGTTGTAAACGGTTGAATGGTTATTTTGATTCGATGATAAGGAAAAGCCAACATGATTATCGGAACGATGAAATTGACCCTATATGCGCCGTGGGTACATTCATTAAAAGAAAAACGCATGGTTTCTAAGAGCATCTGCGGCAAAGCGGCGGCAAAATTCAATGTCTCTATTGCGGAAGTTGAAAATCAGGACGTACACCAGACAATCACAATCGGAATTGCATGTGTGACGAACGATACATCCCACTGCGA
>WQWG01000014.1 GCA_009785435.1 Clostridiales bacterium | reverse complement strand
TTGCATCAGCAAGACGTTGCGATCATCCGATATCTTTGCGCAATACAGCGTGTCCCAATTTATTTTGCTGATGCCCTTTACAACTTTTGAAAACAGTGAAAAGGCAATGAAAAGAGTCTTGAAACGATTTAATAAGCAATACTACTATTCCCCACTCTTGGTTGTCTATTCATTCCAGCCTTTAGACATACCGCTGCCATCGCTTGTAAAACCTGAATAAGGTTCCAAATAACCGAAACATACAAAAAGATCCTATAAAAAATGTTGTGGTGTTTTTTCAAACACCACAACATTTTTTTAATGGAAAAAGAGAAAAACAGAGTCAATGGCAATTGGGTTGTTGCTTGTTTTTTTATTTAAACTCGACCACTTTAATGACGTGGAAGGAGTGTGTTTAACCAAGGAATGGTCACACTGCTCCATAGCTCACGGCCTGCCGCATCAAACTCATATTCATGCTCAATTGCAGCTTCCTTGATCTGATAGTACGCCCAGTGTGTATTCGTTATGTCGTTAAACAAAGTGTCTCTGTCCGTGAACGTAAATCCTTCCACCCAATACGATATCGTTTCGGGGTTAGGCGTTCTGTTCAGCACGCGGTTGATGAGCGTGACTGCTTCTGCTCTGCTTGTCGCATTGTTCGGGCGGAACGTGCCATCTTCAAAGCCGGTTACCCAGCCTCTGTTATGCGCGTTGTTGATATAAGTAATTGCCCAATGCGTGCCTGCAACATCGTTGAATGTGCTGCCGCCGTGACCCTGCAGTTCAAAGAATCTGGACATCATAGCGGTCAATTCTGCTCTTGTGATCGGAGCATTCGGATGGAAGTTGCCATCCGGGAAGCCCGTTACAACATTACGGTGTGCCAAATAGTTGACTGCCTGTGCATACCAGCTGTTTGCTTGAACATCCGCAAAGCGGTTCGCTTGTGGTGCATTCTTGGCATTGCTATCAAGCAAGCGCCACAGGATCATCGAAATTTCTGCTCTTGTGATCGAGTTGCCCGGTCTGAAGCTTCCATCCGGATAACCACGCACATACCAGATATGCTCATCTACAAACGGGCCCAATGGAACCGGAGGTGCCTGTATTGTCGTAGGGCCACCAGCACCGGGGTTGTTGCCGGGGATATTTCCGGGATCATCGTTGTTGAGCGCAAAGCGTGCATATACATTTGTGTCTTCCGTGATCATTGCCGGGAAGCCAAATGCTGTGCCGCCCGTCGGTTGTGTAAACCAGCCCACAAAATGGAAGTTGGTGTTCGGCAGTGGCGTCGGCCTATGCGCTGTAGTCAGTTCGCCGCCATACCATGGGAGCGTTACCACTACGTTCGGTGTGCCTCCGGCCAAGCTGCCGTTTGCAACCGGGATAAAGGTCACATGCACAGGTGGTGCGAAGCGTGCATATACATTTGTGTCTTCCGTGATCGTCGCTGTAAAGTCAAACGCTACACCGCCCGTCGGTGCTGTGTACCAACCCGCAAAGTAGAAGCCGTTGTTCGCTTGTGGTGCCGGGATTTGTGCTGTTGTCAACACGCCGCCGTCCCATGGAAGCTGTACCACCACGTTCGGGGTACCACCAACCACGCTGCCGTTTGCAAGCGGAATGAAGGTCACTTCTACTTTTGGTGCGAAGCGTGCGTATACATTTGTATCGGTCGTGATCGTTGCGGCAAAGTCAAACGCTGTGCCTCCTGTTGCTGCTGTGAACCAACCTTGGAATTCGAAACCGTTGTTCGGTTGCGGCGTCGGGATCTGTGCCGTTGTCAGCACGCCGCCGTCCCAAGGAAGCTCGACTACTACGTTCGGAGTGCCTCCGGCTAGTGTGCCGTTTGCAACCGGAATGAAGGTCACCTCCACTTTTGGCGCGAAGCGTGCGTATACATTTGTATCGGTCGTGATCGTCGCGGCAAAGTCAAACGCTGTGCCTCCTGTCGCTGCTGTGAACCAACCTTGGAATTCGAAACCGTTGTTCGGTTGCGGGGTCGGAATTTGTGCTGTTGTCAACACGCCGCCGTCCCAAGGAAGCTCGACCACTACATTCGGAGTGCCACCGGCCAATGTGCCGTTTGCAACCGGAATGAAGGTCACTTCTACTTTTGGCGCGAAGCGTGCGTATACATTTGTATCGGTCGTGATCGTCGCGGCAAAGTCAAACGCTGTGCCTCCTGTTGCTGCTGTGAACCAACCTTGGAATTCGAAACCATTGTTCGGTTGCGGCGTCGGAATTTGTGCTGTTGTCAGTACGCCGCCGTTCCATGGAAGCTGTGCCACTACATTCGGAGTGCCTCCGGCCAATGTGCCGTTTGCAACCGGGATGAAGGTCACCTCCACCTCCGGCTCTTGCGCAAGCACGATTTGCACAAAGACAACAGGCCCAATCCAGTCGGATGCCGCCAAATTCACGCTTCCGGTTTGATAACCGATTGCCGAGGCTGTTACGTTACCAACACCTGGTGCAGTCATGGGCAATGCCCAGAAATGGTTTGCGCTTGCAGGGTTGGTTAGCCCTGTGCCTTCAAAACTTGCAGCAGCGCCTGTTATACGTGTCTGTGGACCTACATCGTTGTTTCTCAACACGTCTACAAGCAACAGATGGCTATATGGGCCTTCGTCCAGATACACATTCGCAACTGCACCTGCGGTCGCCGTCAGGACAACCGGGTTCGGAACAGAGAAGTTTGTATTAAACCCTGTCGCCGAAGCAAACACGGTGTACGTGCCGGGTGCTAAGCCGGTTATTGTGAACTCGCCGTCAGCACCTGCAATTGCAGTGGCCACGATGTTACCGCTTGCATTCATAACAAAGACGTCAGCGCCCGGTATCGGAGTGGTTTGATCGTCCGCTCTTAAAACATGGCCGGATAAATGGCCTACGGGGATCTGCCACTGCGCTCGAACCGTAACATTACCACCGCTTACAATGGTGTCACCGTCAAAGTCAGCTCCAAGAACCGGTGAACCGGTTCCCGTACGGGAAACAACTTCCCAGCCCAGGAATACACGCCCGAACCACTCCGGATCATCCGGCATACCCGGCATGTTTGGATGGGTCAGTGACATGCCATCTGCAACATTGCGCAGTACATTGGCTGTATTCCCATCTATATTTCCGCCGGCCAGGTCAAACGTTACGGTTCGTGCCGCATGCCAGCGTGCTGTAATCGTAATGTTACCACCGCTTACAATGGTATCACCGTCAAATGTAACGCCAATCGCCGGTGAAGTGGTCGTATCTGTACGAGCGGTTACTTCCCAATGTGTGAAGATCTGCCCTGTTCTTGTTGGGCCCGGCTCAGGAATATCCGGCATTCCGGGCATGTTTGGATCATTGAGTGATCTGCCATCTGCCACTTGAATGTTCGGATGCGTCGTAAGCCCGTCAACAAGCCCGCCATCCAGAAGCACGGTGATTGTTCTTAGCGGCAGATATTCTGCCGTAACCCAAACGTTACCACCCGAAACAATCGTACCGATATAAAGTAAGTCTCCAACTGCCGGGGTTCCCGGATTCGTGTGGTTTGTTACGATCCATCTGTCAAAGAAGTAACCGGCCGGAGGTACAGGAGAAAGGTTTAAAAGCGACTCGGTCAGCGGAGCTCCGTCTTCAAATACGAAGGTTTGCGGATCCGAATTGCCTCCTACGCCCCATGTTCCGTTGACAGGGTCAAAGGTTACGTTTCTGTTCACGCCTTGGAACGCAGCCGTAACGGTGATATTGCCTCCAACCACAGGCATTGCTCCTGTGAATGTGGCACCAATCACAGCCGGAACGCCATTCACGAGGACTTCCCCACCGGATTCAAACGGATAGACCGATGTAACTCTCCAGTTAATGAAGCCTCTTGCAGGTAGTGTGCCCGGATGTGGTATATTCGGAGTGCCTACGGTGTCGTCGATTGGCTGAACTCTGCGGGTTACAGGAGAAGGAGTCTCAAAGCCATTGCCTTCGGATTCAAAGGTTACAGTCGCGAGTCTGCGCCATTGTCCTGTTACCGTAATGTCGCCACCGATTACTTGCGTTGTTGCCGTCAATGTCGGCCTCACTTGATCCGCGACAGGTCCGGTGAGAACAGGCGCAACGCCACCAACCGTGACGGGTGGTCTTACCCCTGTTGTGTGTTGCGTTGCCGATGTAACACGCCAGCCCTCAAACACATAACCGTAGTGGTCTGCGGTCGTTGACACATTTGGCATGTTCGCTGCGCCAACTGTGTGGCGAGCTGCTGCTTGATTTGTAGCTGGGTTCATTTGAACCCAGACGTTGTTCACGTCTGTGAAGTTGGCATTGGTATATGGATGGTCATGCACAAAGCTGACTCTTGATAAACGCTGCCATTGTGCCGCTACCGTAATGTTACCACCGGTTACAGTCGTTGTTGCAGCAAGTATTGGTCTCACTTGACTCGCTTCCGGCCCGGTTAAAACAGGCTCCACGCCGCCGACCAATATAGGTGTGGCCGCATCGAAACGTGTACCAACACCTGAAACACGCCAGTTCAGGAATATATAACCGTGGTTTCCATGGTTGGTATTGATTGCCGGAGTTCGCGCGTTAAAGCGTGTCGCGCCAACCGTGTTGACATTGGCAACCGGCGTAGCCAACACCGGAATCGAAACATTTGGAGTCGGATTCAGCCAACTCGGGTGAGGCGCGCTTGTGCCTAGTGTCGGATTATAATCAAAGGTTACACGTGCTAGTGGTCTCCATGTCGCTTCAACCGTGATGTCTCCACTGAAGAACGGAACATGTGTCGTTGCGGTAAATGTACTGTTAACGGCAATGGCATCCGCGCCGGTCGTGCCACAACCAATCGTAACACGCCAGCCGTCAAATACATAACCGGCAGCAGCTCTGTCGCCCCATATCGTATTTGCATCCGGCATAGCCACTGCAGGCGGGTGCGTCGCCGGTGGTAAATCTGTCGGGCGATCCGCATCTACCATTCGTCCATTCGATGCCAGTACCATACGTGTGACTGGATCAGTGTGTGACGGATTTGAAAAATTGGGCAGGAATGTGACTCGCTGCGACCAGCTGGTTTCCATAATCGCACTCGGCCTAACGCCTGACGTAATCACTTCGTCGCCGGTGAACGGCGCTCCCGCGGTCAGAGATGGATTGGCCAGCGGATCTCTTACAACCCAACCTCTAAACTCACGTCCCTGGTGAACGGTCGGCATAGCCGGTATCATAGAAGTTGGCGTGTTGTTAAGCGTTTCATTGAGCTGAACTCGAACGATGTAGTCCCGGATGTGGTTGCCTTCAAATCTTTCCTCAAAGAGCAAGCCTACGATTGGATTGACTCCATCCGGATGCGACCATAGCGCTGTAACAACAACGGTACCGTTTGCAACAATCGAATTCTCGTCAAAGAAGGTGCCGATATATGGCCTTGCGCCTCCGTGCGATTCGATAATCTGCCACCCTACGAAGCCCATCGCTCTGTTATCGGGATCCGGAAGATGACGTACGGGGTTGGGCGGCATCACACTGTTGGGGTTGCCATTTGCAAATGTCTCGGCAATCGATGACCAAGCATCAACCGGAACGAGTACGTCATTTTCGTTGCCGCCAATGTTTCCGCCGGCGAGATCAAATCTCACTGAAAGAACGGTAAATACCGGACGAACGGTGATGTTGCCACCGCTGACAGGTGTGTTGCCCCATAAAGGCTGATTCACGTTCGGCGTTACGCCGGCCGGAGAAGTCATGACCTCCCAGCGCAGGAATGTATATCCCGGCCTGTTGGCACCCCAAGGCATCTCGCCTTCATTAAATTCTGCATTGATGTACGTGCCATCTGCAACAACGCGTGTCACAGGACCCGGTTGACCACCAATATATCCATTTCCATACGGATTTGTAAATGTGATCGTACGCGCTTCACCCCATAGCGCCGTAACGGTAATGTTACCGCCCGTCACAATGGTTCCATCTGTAAATGCTTCATTCGGATCTACATCCGGTGTAACGCCGGTTGGGGATTCTGTGACCCTCCAACCCATAAATATATGTCCGGGGCGAGTGGGGTTGCCCGGTATCGTCAGCTGCGCACCGGCAGCGTCCCTATTCCAAGCGTTGGTGATTGCGGTTGCGTTTGCAATGTCACGCGTTACGTTCGCTCCGGCAGCCGCTCCGGGGATGGTTGCGTTGGAAGCACCCGGATTAAAGGTAATCGTTCTGGTTTCACGCCATTGCGCAGTAACCGTAATGTTACCACCTGTAACAGCGATCGCTTCTGTAAACGCTGTGTTGTTATTTGGCGTAACACCGGCCGGAGATGTTGTAACCCGCCAGTAAAGGAAGGTCCATCCATCACGTGTAGGCCTTTGCGGCATACTGTGGCTGTTTGCAGGATTATTGAGTGCAGTCTGATTTTGCACCGTACGTGTTACAATGGCACCGGGTGTTACTGCAGGTACCTCTCCGGGGATGATTGCGTCATTCGCGCCCGGGTTAAAGGAGATCGTTCGATCTGCTCTCCACATCGCCGTAACCGTAATATCGCCACCTCTGATTTGGTTGGCATTTCCGGTTGCCGCAAGTGTATGCCCTACATTTGGACTAGCGCCCTCCGGTGAGGTTGTTACCTCCCAGTGGCTGAATATACGTTCCTCCGGATGTGTCGGAGCCGGTGGCATGTTTGCAGTGCCAACAACCGCTCCATCCAGAACACGACGTGTCACCGGATTGAAATTCTCTACATCATCCTGGGCAATTTCACAAAACTCCAAATAGTATCCACCGCCAAGGTTAAAAGTTACTGTTCTGTATGGTGTCCAGATCGCCGTAACAGTGATGTCACCGCCGCTTACTTCAGTTCCGCCTGCAAAGGGGTCTCCTACATTCGGCGTAACACCATCCGGGGATACGGAAACTTCCCAACGGGCAAACTGATGTGTTGCAACGTTATTTACCTCACGGATCGGGTTTGCCGGCATAACCGCGCCCGACGCTTGGTTGATTGACTGTCCTTCACGAACGATCACAGGTGGAGTCGTCGAACTTCCGCCAATCGTTCCACCGGCCAAGTTGAATGTGATCGTTCTGTCCACATTCCATACCGCCTGAACGGTAACGTTACTGCCATCAATTTCCGTGGCACTTGTAAAAGTCTGCCCGGCCTGTGGACCATCGTCTCCGGTAGCTGAAGTAACCACCCAGTGGCTAAACTCCGGCGCTCCATCTCCTGTCATTACAGGATTCTCCGGCATCACAGCGACCGGATCCGTCGTCGAATTGATCGATTCTCTGTCCCAAACTTGTGCTGTCGGATTGACCGTTGAGCCACCAATGTTTCCGCCGTTGAGGTCGAATGTCACGGTTCTTAAGAACACCCAATCCCCTACAACCGTGATATCTCCTGCTGTAATGGGATCCGTTACTGAAAACGGCTCATCCACAACCGGAAGAATACCGGGGCCGGAATAGGTGACCTCGGTGACCATCCAGTCAACCAATCTGCCATTTGGAACTTCACTAAATGATAAAAGATGCCCTGCGCCAAAAAACGACTGGCCATCTGTAATTTCAAATTCATAAGATTCATTGGCGATATTGCCTTGTAGAAATCCGCCGCCACCGTGATAAATTGTCACAATTCTTGTGGTGTGCGGGGTTATACCTATTATTTCTGGTTGGGGAGAAGAGCTTAATTCTTCCTCTTCTTCAAAATAGGATGTATCTTCCCCTTCATACACGTCGTTTCCTTCTGATTCGTTCGGTATGTCGGAGTAGTCACTTTCTTCCGATTCGTTCAGTGTCCCGGAATCATCATTTCCT
This sequence comes from Clostridiales bacterium, assembly GCA_009785435.1. GTDB lineage: Bacteria > Bacillota > Clostridia > Peptostreptococcales > Anaerovoracaceae > WQWG01. Next base: position 3,266 of record WQWG01000014.1, on the reverse strand, counting down.
TCCGGCCCTTCCGACTCGGTAAATGTACCGGAATCGTCATTTCCATTCGATTCATGAATCGAATCTGAATAGTCACTTCCTCCCGATCCGTCAAAGGCATCGGAATAGTCACTCATTGCCAGACTTGTGCCGCTCATCATCACTGTAAACGCGAGAACGAACGCCAGAATTCTTCTGAGTTTGTTTTTCCTTTTCATTATAAAAGCACTCTCCTTTTTGATTTTCCAACTTTGTTGCATAATTTTACCGCTCCCTTATGTTTTGAAAATCTTTCGGGAGCAGCAAAAAAACGCCACAGGCATAGCGGGGGTATTGACTTGGGCATATTGTTTACAACATTCTACCAAAAGTTGTAATGCCTTATCGTCTTACTCTAATTGCATTATTACGATGAGATACACATCGTTTTGGGGGTAATATTGAAGAAGTTTAAAAAAGTTTTTGGTGATGGCCGGAAGATACAAAAAAAGATCATAAAAGGTCATAAAAAGAAGCTGCGCGATGCACAGCTTCTATCGTTTTTCCTATGAAATTTTCTGTTTCAGATATTATAAATCCCTTATTAATTTCGTCTCAGCGGTGTAACGCTGTTAATCGTTACATCTCCGGTTGCGTTTCCATGAACGGACACATTCACTGCAAAATGTTCTACGATAATGTCGCCCGAGTTGTATTGTTGAACAATTCCGGAGCCTGAAAACATAATGCCACTGCTATTCGTCCAATGGACGGTAAGTTGAACCGTTATGTTGTGTAACGTTCCACACGGCTCAGGAACATTGCTTTTGACCGTAGTAACAATAGAGATGAAATTTTGTCCGAGCTCGGAGCCATAGTCTGTCACTGTTTTGGTTTCTTTGCAACGCGAGCATTGATAAATCCAATATCCATCGGTACCGAAAGTCGGTTTTATGTATCTGACTTGTGTCCAATCATGGCCAAGGGCAGGTGCCAACTCATACTCACAAACCAAGCAAATCTGAGGGTCTGTACAAGTTGCCGGCGGTCCGTAGACATGTCCGGTTGCAGGCTCGCCTGCTTCAATCCTTACGTAATCGCAGCGGTCACATGTCACTTTGATGTATCCGTCTGCTGTGCAGGTCGGCGCTGTAGAGATAAATAGATAAATATGGCCGTGGGTTGCACAAGTAGGTTCTCCACTGCCGCCGGGGCGCTGACTTCCCGGGCCGGAACTACCGGAGCCTTGATCTGGTCCACCGGAATTTTGATTTCCTCCACCGGAAACATTGGCATCCCGATTGTCTTCTGTGGCCGTGTCATCGACAACATCATCGACGATCTCATCCTCTTCAGGCGGTTGATTTCCGACAGCGAAAAGTTCTTCGCCTATGGCCGGTGATTCCTCGGTTTCATTCTGAGGCTCATCCGATACATCCGATAATTCATTGTTTACGGCCTCCGCTTCAGGAACTTGCGGTTCGGATATTGTTACAGTCGGCGCTGTCGGTGCTGCGCCGCTTGCGCCCTGAGAGCCTTGTGTCGTGCCGGCCGGTTCGTTGTTTTCGGTTGTAGGCTCGTTTGTGGCTGCCGGTGGCTCATCCGTTGAAGCAATGTTCATATGCTCGGCCTCGTTTGTGGCTGCGATCAAGTTTTGAATAGGCCTTTGCAATAACTCTTCAATCGATGCATCTTGTCCGAGCAAGGATGCGAGTTCTTCCGCAATCTTTAATCTCCCGGGGGATACGCCGATTTCAAGGGCTCTATCGCGCAGGTCTGCGTCAATGCATGTCACCGCAACAATATCGTTCAATCCATGCTCTTCCAGCATCGATTGAATGGTTGCGACTCTTTCTTCCGCACATCTGCTGCTTGCCGCAAATACTGAAATCACCGCCATCGGGGCATCCGCTTCCGGATCCAGATAGCCTCTTTGCACCGCCGCATGAATCAGTTGCACGCTTGCGGTTTCCATGTTGCCACGCAACGCGACGTCGTCCAGCAGATTCGTGCTGTCTTCATGAAGCAATCTGACGTTGCTCAGTCTTTCAAGCGCATTGAACTGCATTTTAACACTCGGGTTGATATCTATATAGACCATATAATTGATTGAATTCAAAAGCCAAGCGTAACCACCAATCGTGATTGCCACGATAAAGCACGCCGCAACAGTTGCTATTCTTCTAAAATTAACGCGTGGGATCGACTTGACTTCCATCTCGATCTCTGTCCCTATGGGTTTCAACGAATGCCCTTTGACGAAATGAAATGTTCCGTCGTTGGCCATGACAACAGATCCTCCGCGTTCGTGGCTGAATATAATTGCTTTTTTCATTATATTCTCCCTTCTTCGCCAACGTAATCTTGCAGAAAACGATAATCACCTGTCTTGATGATGATTGACGCTATTATAAACATACGTGTACGCTCGATCGTTTTTCGGGGTAATCCGGTAAGTATTTCTATTTTTTTTACAGGATAGTATTTTTTTTGTTGCATCGTTTGTATAATTTCCGGGTTTTGCATCACTGCCGAAGTGATCTCCTTGCATATCTCACGCAATTTTTGATGCTTTGGAGAAGCTTTTACAAGATCCTCCATGGTGCTTTGCCACTGCAACAGTTCTTCTTTAAATTGTTCAATCTCTTCTTCCAGCGCTTCTCTCCTGGTCAGCGCCTCATAATTGCTTTGAGAAACTTTATTGATTTCAACGAGCGAAGAGGATGCTGTTTCCTGATCCGTATCGTTCAGTGAAATCGTTTTTCCTTCCGTCCTTTTTATTTTACGGGTCTGATCAATGATACGAAAACTGACGACACGCGTAGCAAACGTGAGAAAACGACCCTTTCCAATATCATAGTTCTGCAAAGCTTCATCAAAGCCCAGCAGCGCCGCGCTAAATAAATCTTCACGCAAATGCACATCATAATGGCGAGGGGAATGTTTGGCAACCATTGCACGCAAAAACGGAACATATTCCGAAATCAATTTGTCTCTCTCCAGTTCAGAGTGCTTTGCCCTCTCAACGCGTTCATCTAAAGTCAATTGTTTCGGCTGTTCAATTTTTTCACGATTCTTCTCTAGCTTGATCACTTTACGGTTCAATGTTTCAATCAAATGTTTTCGCTCTCTCCTTCTTTTTTGCCCCACAAAAAACATTTTGTCTGGAAGATTGTATCATATTCACAACAATTTTGCAATTCTTAATTATAGCACCACAAAAACCGGAAACCAAAACTTCTCCCGTTGCATACTATGAAAAAGCGGGAGGTTTTTTATAGTATGATTTATTTTGATAATGGCGCGAC
>WQWG01000013.1 GCA_009785435.1 Clostridiales bacterium | reverse complement strand
GCTGAAAAGTGATACTGCTTTGTATCTGCGAGTGTACCGTCTCTTTCATCAAAACCGGCGATCAACGAAAGCGCCTCAAACCCCAAAGAAACATCTTTGCATGCAATGCCGATCTGTTCCATGGAGGGTGATGTCGAAACCAGTCCGAACCTCGATACGGTTCCATACGTCGGTTTGATAAAGCAAATGCCGTTTTTCGATGCCTCTTTTCGAATGATGCCGTTGATGTCACAGCCGATACCGATATCGGCCTCTCCTGTTGCCACGGATTCAATACATCCGAAAGACCGCGTCAGGCTTATCCCAAACTCGTTCGGTTTTGTCTGTATCAATTCTTTTATTCCGGCTTCTTTGAGTTTATCGATGACGGCCGCATTAAAAGGAGGAACAAAATTGTATAACATTTTTGAACCTGCCGTAGAAACTTGATCTTGCATGAGAATATTGTCGTCAATCGCTGCTTTGTTTATCGTCATAAAGTTTACCCCCATCTCAATCTACTGTCTTAGGGACTTTAAAGTATCCATTGATATGATCGGGCGCGTTTTCCAAAAGCACTTCCCTGTCTATTTTTTTCACGACTTGATCTTTTCGTAGTACATTGGTAAGCGTGATCGCATAAACAAAAGGTTTCACATCACTCGTGTCCACTTCGTCCAACTTGTCCAAATCTTTTACAAGAATCTCCATCTGTTTTTCGATTTTTTTGCTCTCGTCCTCAGACAAATGGAGTTTTGCCATTTTTGAAAGCTTTTGAATATTTGACATGACACTCTCCTATCTGAGTTTGATATGGACTTCACGCAATTGCTGCTCCGTTACCGTACTTGGCGCGCCCATTAAAAGATCCTGCGCATTGCTGTTCAGAGGGAAAGCGATGACATCTCTGATGCCCTCTTCCCCTGTGAGAAGCATAACGATCCTGTCTACCCCCGGTGCCATTCCGGCATGTGGCGGCGCTCCGTACTGGAATGCGTTGTAAAGCGCGCCAAACTTTTCTTTGACTTCTTGTTCCGTGTATCCTGCGATTTCAAAGGCTTTCACCATAATTTCAGGCACATGATTTCTCACAGCGCCCGATGAAAGCTCCACGCCGTTGCACACGATATCGTATTGATACGCAAGTATTTCAAGCGGATCTTTGTTCTGAAGCGCATCCATTTCGCCTTGCGGCATCGAAAACGGGTTATGCGTAAATTCCAGTTTGCCTGTTTCTTCATCGATTCCGTACATCGGATAATCGACAACAAAGCAAAATCTGAATACCGATTCGTCAATCAATTGTAAACGTTTTCCAAGTTCGCTTCGAATCATGCCGGAAAGTTTATTAACAACTTTAATCGTATCCGAAATGAAGAAAAGCGTATCATTTTCTTTGATGTCAAGGGTTTTGATCAGTTCCTGTTGTTGTTCAGGAGACAGAAACTTCACGATCGGCCCTTTCAGTTCCATTCCATCCAGTATCGAAATGTATCCCAAGCCTTTCATGCCAATTTCCGTAGCGAATTTGAGCATATTTTCAAAAAACGATTTTGACATGGATGCACATCCCGGCGCAACGATGCCCCTGACCGGTTTTCCTTTAAACGGCATAAAGTCAACGTTTGCAAAGAAGTCGGTCAAATCATTAATCAGCAACGGATTTCTTAGATCCGGTTTGTCTGTGCCGTATTTCAGCATGCTCTCGGCATAAGGGATTCGGATAAACGGTGGCTGACACATCTCTTTATCCGAAAAGTGGCGGAACGTATTGTAAAGCACTTGCTCGGCCACATGGAATACATCTTCCTGAGCCGAAAAAGCCATTTCAAAATCCAGTTGATAAAATTCTCCCGGAGACCTGTCCACCCTTGCGTCTTCATCTCTGAAACAAGGCGCGATCTGAAAGTATTTGTCAAAGCCTGAAACCATCAGGAGTTGTTTGAAAATTTGAGGCGCTTGCGGCAGCGCGTAAAACATGCCATGGTGTTTCCGGCTCGGAACGAGAAAGTCTCTCGCGCCCTCCGGAGAAGAAGACGTCAAAATCGGCGTCTGCATTTCCAGAAACCCAAGCTGCTGCATTTGTTCTCTGAGGTGGCTTATGATCTTCGAACGAAGCACGATGTTGTTGTGTATTGTAGGATTTCTTAAATCCAAGAATCGATATTTTAACCGGAGTTCTTCACGCGTATCGGTTGAATTCGAAATTTCAAACGGCAACATCGTGTGAGACTTGCTCAAAATCACAAGTTTTTCAACCTGCACTTCGACATACCCCGTATCCAGCTTGGGGTTGATCGTTTCATCTCCCCTCTTCGTAAGCGTCCCGTCTATTGTAATGACGTTCTCTTTGCCGACACCCTTTACCAATTGTTCATCGTGGAGTACGATTTGCGTAATGCCGTAATGGTCTCTCAGATCAATAAATGCTACGCCGCCATGGTTTCGAATCGTGTCGACCCATCCTGACAATTTGACTTTTTCATTGATATTGTGTTCGCGCAGTTCACCGCAATTGTGCGTCCGGTACTGGTGGTTATACATAGACTTGCCTCCGAATTAAATAAAAACGCCCCGAAAAATCAAACAGATTTTTCGGGACAAAAATTGTTTCCCGAATTTCTTCTTACAGTATAGCATATACCAATGATAAATCAAGGTATTTTTTCAAAAAACAGCGTTTTAACTGACTTTCCTTTCGAGCCTGAGCTTATCGGCAATAATCGCGATAAACTCTGAATTCGTCGGCTTTCCTTTGTCGTTGTGTACGGTATAGCCGAACAGTGTGTTGATCGTTTCAATCCGGCCCCTGTTCCATGCAACTTCAATCGCATGGCGGATCGCTCTTTCAACTCTGCTTGGCGTTGTATTGTTTCTTTTTGCAATCGAAGGATATAATTCTTTTGTAACGGCTCCCAGCAAATCCATATCGTCAACGACCATCGTGATCGCGTCTCTGAGATATTGATACCCTTTGATATGAGCAGGTACGCCCACTTCGTGAATCATGTTTGTAATGTCGATCTCAAGGTCATTGTGTTTCGTTTCAATGTGGTTATTGATCACGGTTCTTTCGGCAACATGCGTCCTGTCATGTTCTTTCTCCTGCTCATTTCCCACAAGTTGATTGATCCTCTTCAGCAAAATATTCAGATTGAACGGTTTTACAATATAATAGTCCGCTCCTTTGCTGATCGCCTTTCTCGTGAAGCTTTCTTGTCCAACGGCAGATAGGACAATGATTTTAGGAAATTCAGAAGTTGCAAGTCCATTGATGCCCTCCAAAACGCCAAGGCCGTCCATATGTGGCATGATCATGTCCAAAATCAACACATTCGGAATTTGCTTTTGTATCGCTTCAACCGTCTGGAGTCCGTCATGCGTTATAAAGGAAATTTCTATTTCTTCCTGCTTGCTTAAAAAACTAGCCAAAATTTCACAAAAATCTCTGTTATCATCCGCAATTCCCACTTTCACCTTTAACATTATTTTTCCCCCTTTTGCATTAAAGCCTAATTTGCTTTAAGATTCTCTCCTACTCTACATGTTTCCCTATTACCCCTTTACTCTATTCTAAGATATTTATCATAGGATTCAATATCAATCGTGCGGAAAAATTTGCTAAAATGTGTTCCTCTTCGACAGTGACTTTGTTCGCCTTGGTTAATTTCTTGAGGTTTCAAGCATCCACTCAATAAAAATACCGTAACCCCTTTGCGGGTTATTGACCAGTACGTGTGTAACGGCTCCGATGATCCTGCCGTTTTGTATGATCGGGCTGCCGCTCATCCCTTGCACGATTCCGCCGCTCTTATCCAGAAGTCTTGGGTCTGTCACTTTGATGACCATGCTCTTGACATCGGGTTCAGACTGTCTGTTGACTCTCTCAATTTCAATTTGGTATCGTTCCAGTTGGTTGCCATCGAGCGTCGTCAGGATATAGGCGGGTCCTCTTACCACTTGGTCTTTGGTTCCCACAGGCAATGGCCTTGTATAGATCGGATTCTCCAGTTCATGATGGAGTGTACCGAAAATCCCAAACATGCTGTTCTGCTTTAAATCACCAAGCGGGTCATCCGCTTCATGAAATATCCCGCGGATTTCGCCCGGATTTCCTGCCTTGCCTTCTTTCACAGACTGTACTTCCGCGCGTAAAAGTTCTCCCTCCGCAACCGGAAGAAGTGAATTTGTCTCCGGGTCGAGTATGGCATGCCCCAAGGCACCAAACGTATGGTCTGCCGGATTGTAGTAAGTCAATGTGCCGATTCCGGCAGCCTTGTCCTTGACCCATACGCCCAACTTGTACAAGTTGTTGACTTGCGCGACGACAGGCGATATCGACAGTTCTACAAGATTGTCTTTTCTTTGCACTTTCAGGCGGACACTCGTGCCGATTTCATTGATCATCTCCTGAACTTCAGATGCCCTGTACACGCGCGTCCCGTTAATCTCTAAAATTGTATCGCCGATTTGAAGCCCTGAAATGAGTCCCGGGTTTACCCTGCGGCCATCGACCGTCTCAATTTCTTCAAGCCCAACAACAAGTACGCCCTTGACGTCCATCCTGACTCCAATCGAATGGCCGCCGGGAATCAAAAACGTTTCAGGAGCAACACTGATCACCGCTTCGTTCCGGCCGTCAAAAGACCATCGTTCCGGCGACAATATCGTCCCTGCTACAACAAGCGTAACGATGAGACAAATCAATATAATCCCGATTTTTTTCATGTATTTACCCCTATGCTCGATTTTGACATTTTCATTTATTGTATTCACTTTGCTGATTTCGGTGACGCTCATGTCAAAAATAATTGATGTCAGCGATCAAAATCTTGCAGCAGATCCATGAGTTCATCTTGCGTATCCAAAATAACGCCTTGAGAAAACAGCCTTTGATCGACTTCGCTGATCAATGCATAGACAATGTTTGTATTTTGCAATAAGGTTTCTCTGCCATCGGCATCATAATAAAAAACTTTGATGATGCCATCGACTGCTTTTACCAAATAATATCCTGATGGCCGGGGCGTGTATTCTATTGGATCGTCATTCATAACATCGACAAAGGATCCAGACTCGGGTTCAAATACATAGGCATTCCCTGCGTCCGTCCATCTGTCAGGCGTTGTATCTATATCCGGCCTTGGCCTTTCAGGCAAATCGGCATTTGAAGCCGAATCAACGGCATCGATCGTTTCATCAGCAACATCCGCGACATTGATGTTCGTGTCGATGTTTTCCCCGGATGTATTGTCCGGGATCTGGTTGATAAAAATACCGATCGCGATCACAGCGCCCACGATCCCATAAAAGGCCTTTTTTTGATAAAAACTTTTTTTCCGTATAAACATAACTCCACCTCAGTGGTATTGTTTACAAATTCACTGTTTTCCATACATTTTTTTATGCAAACGATTCACATTTTACTTCGTCCAAATTTGAGCCGTTCATATCACGATGTTGTCTCGAAACCCCTCGAACGTTCTCGTTCCGATCCCGCTCACCCTCATAATGTCTTCGATCCTTGTAAATCGTCCGACCGTTTCTCTGTGTTCGATGATTCTTTGAGCCGTGGCAGGCCCTACACCTCTGAGCGTTTGAAGCTGCGCGGATGTCGCGGTGTTGATGTTTACCATGCCGGAATTTTCTGAAGCACCGTCCGGAGTTGCCTGCGAACCACTTGAAACAATGTCCGTCACAATCCCTGCCGGTTGCGAATTACTTCCTGAGCTCGTTTGCTGCTCACCGTGTGTGGGAATGTATACTTTATCTCCGTCGGATAGCCTTGATGCCAAATTGACACTTCTGGTATCCGCATCGCTCGTAAGTCCTCCTGCCTCTTCCACGGCATCATTGACCCTGCTGCCGCTGAGCAAGAATACGACACCGGGACTTCTCACAGCGCCCTCTATGTCGACCACAATATACGCTTCTTGTTCTTGCTGCACTTCAGCAACCACGTTTGATTCGTCTGCCACAATTTCATTGTCCTGCACCTCCATCACAGCAATGCCGTCATCGTTCGTTAAATTTCCGGTTACATACGTAATCAATGAAATTGTTAATACAACCACCAATCCCGCAATTTTCAAGCATTTCTTCTTGTTTTCCAACACATACCGCTTCATCGCTTGCACATCAATATGAATGTCCATAAACGTCCTCCCCTTTATTATTATTTTTTTTAGATGATCCTGTTTGTTTAGTATACTGTAATTAATTGTAAATATCAAGACTTTTTTACATATATTTGCTCAATGGTATAAAAAAAAGCGGCTATTCGCCGCTTCGCTCTAAAAATGAACCTCAATCAAAAAACAATGCTGTCCTTTTCACGTCTATTTCTTCTCTTGCCGTTTCAATACCGGCAAATGAAGTGAACGAAGAAATCAATAGTTCCGGACTGACATTGGAGTTGCTGCCTGAGTCCAGTTTGGCATTCAATACGATTTTTCCGGAAGCTTCTGTTCCTGAAAGCGACCGAATTTTGCTTTTGATATCGATGGATTGTTGTTTTCCGGTTTTCTTTTGTCGCTTTGTGACAACGATCGTTTCCTGTTTCAAAAAATCCGCACACCATTCGTCCATGCTTTTTGTCAGTCCTGCGCTGATCGGTATCGTGATTTCATACGAAGCCGCGAATGTCCTTGCAGCAACACTCTTGTTGCCTGTATACCGCTTGCAGCTTAACAATTCGATTCCTCTGGGCATGAACCCTTGCATTGCATCCAATATCTGAGCCGGCTCCATGTCCTCTTTCGTTTCAAATTCTATGAGCTCGCACGAAGATGAATATCCGAGTGACAACGGCTGCGCAAACCCCATTTTGGGGTGTGGATTGAACCCCTGTGAAAAAGCAAGCTTGATCTCGGCTCTTTTAAACGCATTCTTAAAAAGCTTGACCATGTCAAGATGCGATATATACTTGATGTATCCGTCTTTTTTGATTTCCATCACATATTTATTCCACATTGTTCGCACCCCTGCCTGCAGTCTTTCGTCGTTTCGGCTCGTTTCGCCTTTTCGTTTTCCTTGATGAGAAATTCCTTTGAAACCGATTCTATGATATCCCACGGCATGATTTCATCGTATTCACGTTTCCTTGCCGTATAAAAATCGATGTCAATTCCGGCTTCCGCAAAACTCTCTTTCCAAGCCGAATAATTGAAATGCTCCGACCATCCGTCAAATTTGTTTCCTTTTTCCCATGCTTTGATGAGCGCCTCTGTGACTTTGCGCCCACCTCTCGCAAGCACGCCCTCAATAATGCTCGTACTGCTGTCATGGTAGTTGAATGAAACGCCTTTTATTTTAAGCTTGTCTCTCAAATAGTTGTGTTTTTGTGCAAATTCTTCATAACTGTCCTGCGCTTCCCATTGGAATGGCGTATGCGCTTTCGGCACAAAGTTGGAAACGCTCACCGTTATTTTCACACGCCTTTTGTAGCACAATCGAGATATGTTTTTGACCGTTTCAACGATTCCGTCCAGGTCTTCCATCGTTTCCGTCGGCAATCCGATCATAAAATACAGCTTGATGGTACTCCATCCAAGGGAAGTCGCCTGATCGATCGAATCATAAATGTTTTCATCGGTGATGCATTTGTTGATCACGTCTCTGAGCCTCTGGGTGCCTGCCTCCGGAGCAAACGTAAGTCCTGACTTCTTGTAGCCGCCGATTTCGTCAAGCACCTTAAACGAAAAGGAATCCAGCCTCAAAGACGGAAGCGAAAGCGAAACATTGTCCTCCCTGCACATCTGCATCAGCTCTGTGACGAGCGGTTCAAATTCCGAATAATCGCTTGTCGACAGCGAAAGCAGCGACAGTTCCTCATGTCCGGTCGCTTTCAATTGTTTCTTTGATAATTCCAATATATTTTCTTTCGTTCTCTCCCGCACCGGCCTGTAGACCATGCCTGCCTGACAAAACCTGCATCCTCGGCTGCATCCTCGAAAGGTTTCAACCACCGCTCGGTCATGTACCGTCTCAATCAATGGAACGATGTTGTTTTCAGGAAAAGAAACTTCGTTGATATCCCAAACAATGCATTTTTTGACGCGATCCGGTGCGCCGTCATATCGTTTTTTGATCTCCCGAATCTCACCGTTTTCTTTATAAACAGGCTCGTAAAAACTCGGAACATACACGCCGGAAAGCTTACATGCCCTTTGTAAGAAACCCTCTTTGTCTTCCCCGGACGCTTTCCATTCTTGATGAACTTCGCATAGCTTGACGATCTGTTCTTCCCCATCTCCGATGATGAACAGGTCAAAGATATCCGCAAGCGGCTCCGGGTTGAATGCACAAGGCCCTCCGCCGACAATAAAAGGCATGTTTTCTTTTCTATCCTTTGATAAAAACGGGATTTCCGCAAGTGACAATAAATTTAAAACATTCGTATACGAAAGTTCATATTGAAGCGTAAAGCCAACCATATCAAGTTCGCGAACCGGCGTTTTCGTCTCAAGCGTAAAAAGAGGCACGCCTTTCTCTCGCATCAGGGCTTCCATATCAAGCCCCGGCGCAAAGATCCGTTCGCAGTAGATTTCTTTTTGCTCATTTAATATATTGTATAAGATTTGTATGCCCGTATAGGACATGCCGATTTCATAGACATCGGGAAATGCAAAGCCAAAACGGGTTTTGTATTCGCCGGCATCTTTGTGTACTTCGTTTATTTCACCGCCGATGTACCGTCCCGGCTTTTCAACTTTTTTCAATAACTTCTCAAATTCATGTTCAAAATTCATGTAACGGCCTGCCTCCTTGCTTGTCCGGTCCGAGTATAAGGTCTTCCAAAGAGATCCCTATGATATCTTCAATGTTTTGTACCAAAATATTGTTCACGATCCGTCGTTCGTTGATCATTTGTTCAATCCGCTTATTTCCGTTCGCTTTTTTGATCACGTAGTCCATCCGTGCATCGATCCCCGCATATTTGTCTTCCATGATCAGCCTGTCCCCCAAACAAACGATATCGAGTTCTTTCAACTCTGAGGGATCCAGATGAAACGCATGCGTCATATGCATCTTAACGATTTCAGCTTCCTGCACGTATCCGTTTTGACGGACAAAATCAGCACCAACATGCCAATGCTCCTCATGAATCCTTGCGATGTCATGCAAAAGCCCCGCCGCTTGAATCAGTGGAATGTTAAAATCAAACCCTTTTTCGTTCAGCGCCGAAGCGATTTTCAAGGCAGCATTTGTGACAGCCTCGCAATGCCTGATCACGTGTTCAGGCGTCTCGTATTCCTGTAACATTCGCAGGCATTCTTCTCTATCCGGATGTTTGTTTTTCATTCAATCTTTTACCTTTATACAGGGGGCATATTTGACTCGTCTTATTATATACGAAAAAAGCGAGGGCAACAATATGATTTTGTCATGTCATAGCATAGGAAAAACCGCCACCTATCATTTTTGAACTGACAGACGGCGATATTTCTTTTACCTATTCAATCATGTCGCTTATTCCAGCGTACTCGGCCTGAGATGCTCCAAAGATTTTACTTCATCTTCCGGTAAAAATAGCATTGCGATATCGAAAAAAACATCATCCCCTTTAAATTCACGCCCGTTGATAAAAATGGTTTGACCTAAACCCCAAGCAACATCGAATATTTTATGGCCATCCTTGGTTTCAAAAATATAATATAATCGAGCATTTAAGTGAACCTCACCCTCCACGGGTATCAACACAACATCTCTTATCTGATTTAGCAACTCTACATGCTCTTCCAGTTTGTTGCCGCCAATTACGATATTATAATCGGCCCACCCGTCAACTAAATCATCACTGCTTAGAGGAAAAGGAGTGAACGCTATACTTGAATAATAGAGTCTTAAATTGATGTTGCTAAGATTCCCCCTTTCAATTTGCCTTGAAAAATCGCTTAGTGCTCTTTCCGGACGCATATTCATCTCTCCCCAACCATATATAATAGCAACTGCAAGTAATGGCAATATTATAACGCTCAAAATTATGATTTTTTTAAACTTCACAATTCATCCCTCCGTTCGTTATTGTGATTTGATGACAATTCTCTTGTCTTTAAGCACATTATCGCCATGTCCATGTACTTAAACTCTCGTAAACCCTCGTAGGTTGATTCCAATGTCGAGGATGCGCAGATTGCCAAAATGTATGAGTTGCAACCATGTGCCCCCAATCAGTGGAGTTACTCAATCCATGGTGCAGTCTAAGTCCATGACTATACTCACTGCGCCAAAATTCACCGAGTTCCCTCGCAATGGGCGTTTCAAATCTCCGCAAATTGTCTCTTTCAATCTCTGCTATAAACGCATCCGTTAGTCTAGTATTTTCATCAAATAATCCCTCTAAATGTTGCATTGCATGTCCCATTTCATGCGCCAAGGCCATCGCCGGGCTCATAATGCGGTTATCGGTTAATCTTAATCCTGCTGTTGGGTTCCAGTTAATTGTTCTTGTTAAGTGATTATAATTAACTGGACCACTATTAGTGAATGCAATGGTTATTGAATATGGCGCATCCATCAATTGTTGAATCAGAGCTGCTCCTGTTGGAGATGTTCGTAAATACGCCAACGCTCTTTCCAATTCCATTAGATGTGTCAATATTGGTGTATCTGTAGTTTGCGATATTTCAAAATTATGAGTTTGAGCGACAACGTTAAGTAGCCATGACGTATGTTCGTGCGATACGGTTGACAGTGAAACCATAAGGTTTGAATTTTTCTGAAAACCAATCGCCAGACTCATCGCCTGATGAAGCGCATCCCCTGAAAGCCCGGTCATCGACAAATTCAACGCAACGTTGTCCGAAAATTGCGCGAATGACAGAAACCCGCCCTGAAGCGCATTGAACGCCGACTGTATATTGCTTTGCGCCTGCTGGAATGAAATGCCTTGTACGGTTGGCATGTTTGTTCCGCCTGACGGTGGTCTTACCATACTTGAGCTTGTCGCCTGATTCGAGAACGCCATGCCAAACGGCGTCACACCCCAAAACGCTTCAAAAGATAGCCCACTTCCAGTACGCAGCCAGTCCGCGCCTTGGTTGGGTCCAAAATTAACACCGCCAAGTCCGCCTCCACCGGATGAACCTCCACTGCCGCCGCCGCTTCCGCCTGATGAACCACTACCTGAACTGCCACTTGACGATGGTAGCCTAACTCCCGATACTCCACCTGCTCCGCTGGGATTTGATACAACAGAGTAAGTGTTACCGTTGGGGAATGTTACTGTCGAACCCGCCGGTGGCCTTGAGCCGTTGTTCATAATGGTATGTCCTGAGCTGTTGACGTTCGCGGTCTGGGTTGAGCCGTTAGGCAGTGTCACCGTTACGCGCGTATGTCCGCTTGGATCAAAGTACATAATCGGCTCGTTGTTACAAT
>WQWG01000012.1 GCA_009785435.1 Clostridiales bacterium | reverse complement strand
TCCGAAGTGCGTTTTATCGGGAGAAGATGCGCTGAACTTAGGCATGGACTACCTGAACGACATGGGTACGAAAGCGCTGATCGTTACAGATAAGATGATGGTTGAGCTGGGCAATGTAAAAAAGATAACAGATGCGATGGAAGCGCGAAACGTTGCGTATTATGTGTATGATGAAATCAATGCAGAACCCACGGATACCATGATCGATAAAGGGGTAGAGCTTTATCAAAAGGAAAAGTGCGACTTTCTCATTGGCGTAGGCGGCGGAAGCCCGGTTGACGCGATGAAAGCGATTGGTGCCGTCTATTCAAACGGCGGAAGCGTTCGTGGTTACGTGGGGAAAAAGATTGAACACGCCCTGCCATGCATGTGCGCGATCCCGACAACGTCGGGAACCGGATCGGAAGCCACAAAATTTTCGATCATCAACAATACGGAGACGAGTGTTAAAATGCTGATCAGTGACCCGAAGCTGATGGTTGATTATGCGATCCTTGATCCTGTCTTCTCGTTGACAGCGCCGCCTTTTGTAACGGCTGCGACAGGCATTGATGCACTGACGCACGCCCTCGAAGCGTACACGTCGAGAAAGGCATTCCCGATGAGCGATCTGTTTGCAGTGTCGGCAATTCGAAAAATCTTTCAAAACCTTTATAAAACATACGAAAACGGAAACGACTTTGAAGCGAGAAAAGAAATGGCGATCGCCGCATTTGAAGCAGGCGTTGCATTCTCAAACGCATCTGTAACCATCGTCCACGGAATGAGCAGGCCGATCGGTGCGCTGTTCAAAGTTCCGCACGGCATGTCAAACGCGATGCTTTTGAAAGTATGCCTGGAATACCTGAAGCCAAACGTCACTTCTGAGCTGTGCAAATTGGCGGAAGTCATCGGCGTATACAAAGAGGGCATGACAGTCGAAGAGGGTGCGGAAGCTTTCGTTGCGGCAACAAATGACTTGCTTCGCAAGCTGAACATCAAAACCCCGATGGATTATGACATCAAGAAAGAAGATTTCTTCAAACATATTCCAAAGATGTCGACAGACGCGATGGCGAGCGGAAGCCCGCTCAACACGCAAAGGACGCCGACGGCAGAAGATCTGATGGCGTTATATGAGCAGTTCTGGAATGAAAGCGAACTCGATCATGCGGCCAGAAAGTAGAGGAGTCGTAATGGAGTTCAAAATAGCGATGGTTCAGGCACTGACGCATTTGGGGCCTGATGAGGAAGAGATTAACATTGCCCGCGCGGAAGCATACATCGATGAGGCGGCGGACAAAGGGGCAAGGCTTGTTTGTTTTCCTGAGAGTTTTCCCGGCCCTTGGAGAGACGACAACATCTATTCTCCGCTTGAAAAAATGAAAGCAAAGGCCGCGCAAAGAAAGATTTATCTCATCTGTGGGGATCTTGAGCCGGTCGGTGATGACGAAAACGGTTTTTACAACATTTTTTGGTTGATCGGACCGGACGGAGAAGTTGTTGGCAAATATCGCAGAACCACCCCGCTTGGCCCTTGGATATACAAAGGCGGAAAGTATTGGGACTTCAACTACAAGACCGGCGATGAGCTTCCGGTGTTCGATATCGGGGATGTTAAAATAGGCATTCTGATGTGTAGTGAGAGTTATTGCACAGAGCTTGGGAGAGCGCTTGCGCTTCAAGGGGCTGAGATTATTTTTTATCCCGCCGGCGTCACCAGAAAAGCAATGTGGGAAACATGGTCAACGCTGATCAAAGCAAGAGCGTTTGAAAACAACGCATTTACAGCGGTATCCAAAAATATGTTCGGCGATGCCGGAGACGGATTTTGTATCGTCGCAGGTCCCGAAGGGACGCTTTATGAATCACAGGAACCGGGGGTGCATATTGTTACGTTGGATCTTGCCCGTATGCGCTGGCTCAGATCGACGACGGAAGACGGGTTTCATGAGATTTTGCCCTACAATGCCAAACCGGGGGCTTTGACTCAGTTTAGAAGGCCGGAATTGTTTGAAAAAATTCTCGCCAGTAAAAAATAATGTGAAAATGTGAAAGGAGACTAAGTAAACTATGGAAACTTTTAGACAAGTTCGTGAAGGCATGCGCATTGATTTTAATGTTCCAATCCCTACGCGTGATGGGACGCCCGTAATGGCAAACATTTACCATCCGGAAGAAGAGGGCGTATATCCGGTTATTTTCAACTACGGCATTTATGGCAAAGACCTGCATTATATGGACGGTTATACAAATTGGTATGAACGGCTTAAAAATCACGGCCCCGGCTTTTTTACGGATACAAGCGGGATTCATCACTGTTGGGAAGTCCTTGATCCGGAAAAGTGGTGCAGATGGGGATACATCATCGCCCGTATCGACAGCAGGGGTACAGGACAGACTCCGGGATATATGCATCCTTATTGCAAGAAAGAGTCTGAAGATATTTACGATGCGATCGAGTGGTTTGCCGCACAGCCTTGGTGTAACGGCAAAGTAGGGATGTCAGGGACTTCTTATCATGCCGTACATATGTGGACGGCGTCGTCGTATCAACCGCCTCATCTGGCGGCCATGGTTGCTTGGGAAGGGCACAGCGATATTTATCGCGACGCTTTCCGCCACGGAGGCATCTTATCTCAGTTCTATAATCATTGGTATACCCGCCAGCCGGTTCGCGTACAGTACGGCAGGGGAGATAAGGGCTTCAAAAGCCGCGTCACAGGCCAAAACGTTGCTGGAGGCTCGGATCTGAGCGAGGAAGAACTGCAAGCCAACCGCTCGTATTACGGCACGGAGATTGCTTCGCCTGACAATGTGCTGATTACCGATTTCCACCGTCAGACCATGCCGGATCTTACAAAAATACAAGCGCCGTTCATCGCAATGGTGAACTGGTCAGGACAGGGGCTGCATCTCAGAGGATCGATAGAAGCTTACGTAAAGGCGTCTTCTGAGCATAAGCATATGTATTCATTGGTTGGGCCTCACGGCGACCTTTACTTTGCCGATTGGGGCGTGAATTTACAGAAGAAGTTCTTTGACAATTACCTTAGAGGGGATAACAGCGGATGGAAAGGTATGCCGAAAGTACAATTAAGAACTGTGCGTCCGGGTCAGCCGATGTTTACTCCGATAGAAGACGCCCCCGGCCGTTACAGAGATGAAGCGGAATTCCCGCTGGCTCGCACACAGTATACGAAATTTTATCTGGATTGCGCGAATTATGGCATATCCAAAGAAGTGCCTTCCGCAAAAGGCAAATTGACGTACCGTGGGTTCAGCGAGGGTGTTACATTCCTGTCACAGCCGGCGGAGGAAGAATTTGAGTTCACCGGATACATCAAGGGTAAGGTGTTCGTTTCTTCCGAGACGACAGATGCTGACTTGTTTTTGACCGTGCGCTTGTTTGGGCCGGGCATGAAAGAAACGGTGCTTTGGGGTTCGAATTGCCAGAACGTTCCGATCACCATAGGATGGCAGCGCGCTTCCCACCGAAAGCAAGATCCGAAGCTGACCACCGAAGAGCGGCCGTTCCTCACGCATGATGAGCTTTGGCCGCTTAAACCGGGCGAAATCGTAGAAATGGACGTGGAAGTTTTACCGGGAACCATGATCGTGCCGAAAGGGTATCGCCTGGGGCTTACCATCAGCGGACAGGATCACCGGTATACAGGTTGGAAAAAACCGGCGCATCAGATTCCCGTCGTTGACGATCCTGAGCGCATAGACGGAATCGGCCCGTTTATCCACAATGACCCGCAAGACCGCCCGGCTGAAATCTTCGATTGCAATGTTACGCTGCATTTTGACGATGACAAGCGCCCGTATTTACTGCTTCCGGTTATTCCGAAAAAATAAATACTTGATATTTGGAGCCGAAATCTTAAACAGTTAAATATTGGGATTTCGGCTTTTGTATTTACAAGGCTTTAAAGAAAATAATATAATAAATGAAACGACGGTTCCGTCCGGTTTGGCGATTCAAATGTGGACGGAGCCAAATGCCGGCATGAAAGGGGACTGATTATGAAAATTGCAACGATATCACCGTACACCCGCTTTGCAGAACAGCTGAAAAGCATAGCTGCAAAGTTTCCGGAGATCGAGGTTGATTTTTTCCAAGCTGATTTTAAAGTTGACGGTTATGTGGAAAAAGCGATCGACTATGTTTCTGAGATAGAGCGGGAAGGCTATGACGCGATTATTGCCCGAGGCATCGCGTACAGGGCGATCAGTCCGAAAATGAACACACCGGTCATTTACGCCGGAGAAACGCTGTATGATACGATTAAAGCTCTCCATAAAGTAGAAAAAGGCAAAAACGGAAGACGACGGGTATATCATTTTGCGCTAGAAGGAAGTTTGACCCCGGATGTCGATTTTATCAAAATATTGAACGATATTTTTGATATTGAATTAATGATTGTAACATACGCCTCTTTTGAAGAATGTAAAGAAATCTTGAATCATACAGTGGAAAATGGAAGTGTAGTCGTCGGGGGGCAGTATGTCGTCATGTTATGCAAAGAATACGGCATTGAGCATGTTCGGAGCGAATCAAGCTATAATACTCTCTATGAAGCATTTGTAGAAGCGATCAAAATCGCCAAAATCAGACGACATGAAGTGCTTGAAAAAAATAAAATAAAATCGATTCTGGATTTTGCGCATGAAGGGATTGCCTATATCAATATTGATATGAAAATCGAAATGGTGAACCCGATGGCTAAAAAAATTCTGGGATTAAGCGAGTATTCGGAACAAGAAGGACAAGAGTTGGAATTCGGACAACTCAGAAACCTTTGTTTGACGGCCGTCGAAACAGGAAAAGTATATACCGAAGAAATTCTGACGGCATGCAATAACGCGAAATTGATGTGCAATATCCTTCCCGTTATCATTCGGGGTGAAGTAAAGGGCCTTACAGTGACCTTTAGAGAGACTGCAGAGGTCATACAAATGGAGAAAAAAATCAGAAAGGAACTGGCAAAAAAAGCGCCCGGTGCGAAGTATTATGTGGAGGATATCATCGGAACCAGCACCCACATCCAGGCCTGTAAAAAACTCGTAAAACAGTTTGGTAAATTTGACTCGAACGTATTGATTTACGGGCATACCGGCACGGGGAAAGAATTGTTTGCACAGTCGATCCATAACGAAAGCAATCGGGAAAACGAATTGTTTTTCGCAATTAATTGCGCCGCACTGCCGGAACAGCTTTTGGAAAGCGAGCTGTTTGGGTATACAGAGGGGGCGTTTACAGGAGCTAAAAAAGGCGGCAAACAGGGGCTCTTCGAATTGGCGCACGGCGGGACGCTTTATCTTGATGAAATCACCGAAATGTCGATGTCTTCTCAAAGCAAGTTGTTGCGCGTTTTGCAAGAAGGTGAAATTCGCCGTATCGGTGACGACAAAGTGCAGCCTGTGGATGTGCGGATCATCGCGTCAAGTCAAAAAAATTTATACGCACAAATCAGGGACAATCTTTTCAGAGAAGATTTGTTTTACCGGTTGAATGTGATGAGCCTTACGATTCCACCTCTTAACAGCCGCAGTGAGGATATACCGCATCTGATTCGGTACTTTCTGGCTTTGTACAATGAAAAGTTTCAGGCTGACAGACGCATACAATTTGACCCGGATGCCATCGAATTTTTAATGAATTACAAATGGAGCGGAAACGTGCGGCAGCTGCAGAATTTCATCGAGCGGGTTTATGTATATGACCTTGCGGATAACGTTGGCGTTCAGCAAGTAAAAGAGCTGCTCAGGGAGTTTGATATGCTTGCGTATGTAGAAGACAAAAATTTTGTTAACCGGGGAATCTCCGAGCGGGCGAACGAGGGGAATCTGCGCAACGCCACATCAGAAATCGTAAAAGAAGCGCTTGATATGTTTAACGGGAATCAAACCAAAGCGGCATCTTGGCTAGGTGTCAGCCGTACATACATATGGCGGAAATTAAAAGAATTGGAAAATGAGAAATAGAAAATAGCGTCTATGAAAACCTGGTGTATGAAAATTCCGTCAGGTTTTTTAATTATACCTCGGTTTAAAAATGGCATAGAAATTGCTCATTCCTTAGGAAAAGGAGAAAGGAGAAAACAATGGCAATCACTTTTGGCCAGCTTGGTTTGATTGATGAAATGCGCAGCAAAACAACACTGGATTGGTGCGACATTACGGTTAAGGAATGCCTTGAAAGGCTTGCGCGGCAGTACGGTTTTTCTTTGGAAAAAATCATATTTGAAGGCGATATTTTGAGCAAGGAGCTTGTCATTCTCATCAATGGCCTGAGTATCGATAAACAAAGCGGGCTTCATACAATCATCAAAGACCGGGACAGCGTACTGATGATGGGCATCGTATCCGGCGGCTGATAAGGCCTGTCTGTAAATCGCAGAAGCGAAGGGTTTTCACTTAACCGCTCTAAAAAGTAACACGACTGTTACATATCGAAGCGCATTCAAAATCAAAAGTGGATCACAACGGATGACTTTACGTAAATTTTGTTTCAAAAATCAGTTGGCATAAAAGTTGCACAATATGATCAAAAGTTTCTTAAAATTAAATGCAGCAAAGGAGTGAAAGAAAGGAAAATATGATGAAAACAATTGATATGCATACCCACGTGGTTCCGCCTAAGTTCATCGAAAAGATACAGCAAGACGAGCGTTACGGCGCAAAGCTTGTTACAAACGATGCGGGAAAAACACACATCGCTTTCAGTACAGGAGGCAAGCACCCTTATAAGGATGTGTTCTTTGATATGGAAGCGCGAAAAAAAGAAATGGATAAAATCGGCGTTGACGTACACGGACTGTCAATTTCTCCACGCTTGTTTTACTATGAATTTCCATTGGACATTGCCAAAGATGTTTGCATGATTTGCAATGACAGCATCCACGAAATGGTTCAAAAGGATCCGGACCGCTTTTTCCCTGTCGGTACGGTTCCGCTGCAGGATACGGACGCCGCGATCGAAGAGCTGAAACGGATTCATGAGAAATATGGCTTTCAGTCTATACAGATAGGCACCGAAGTCAACGGCAAAACGATTGCGGAAAAATCGCTGTGGCCTTTTTATGAAGAAGTTGCCAAAAGGAACATTAAAGTCATCATACACCCGTTTGCATATGGTGAGCAGAAGTTTATGGAATCCTATTATTTGAACAACTTCATAGGAAATCCGCTCTATTCGACGTTGGCCGCAGCGCATCTCATATTCAGTGGGTTGCTTGAGAAATATCAAAACCTGATGTTCGTTCTGTGCCATGGAGGCGGTTTTTTGCCGTATCAGATTGGCAGGTTTGACCATGGATTTTTAGAGCGGGAAGAACCGAAGGAAAATATCCAAAAGCTACCGTCATATTACTTTAGCAAGAATTTTTGCTTTGATACCATCTGCCACGATGTGTCCAGAACCAGAGCCTTGGTGGATTTGGTAGGCGAAGACGTCGTTTTGATGGGTTCGGACTTTCCTTATGACATGGCGGATCATGATCCGTATGCGACAGTGCAAGCTTTAAACATCAGAAAAGCAGCCAAAGAAAAAATTGCTTCCACAAATTCCGTGGAATTGTTTTCACTTGATCGATTTAAAAAGTAACACCACTGTTACATATCGAAGCACATTCGAAATCAAAGATTGATTACAACGGATGACTTTAAGTGAATTTTGTTTCAAAATCAGTTGGCATAAAAGTTGCGTAATATTATCATAAAATTTCTTAAAACCAAATGAAGCAAAGGAGTAAAGGAAAAATGAAAAAAAGAAAATTTAGAATCATATCACTTATGCTAATTTTAGCACTTGCTTTTTCAACGATGCTGACCGGATGCGGCGACGGAGCCGGCCCGGCGGTCACAGACCCTGATTGGCCGGAAGATTGGCCGACGTCAATCACAATGTCGGCGGGTCCGATGGGTGGCGGTTGGTTTAACATTCTGATCGCAATTTCAGAACTTTTGACGAGGGAAATGCCTCAAGTAAGCTGGACAGTCATTGAAGGCGGTGGCCTTGGAAACATCAGGCTGCTTCAGGAAGGCAGAGATGCTCAGATTGCTACGTGCCATGTGCCTGTGTTGGGCAAGGCGATAGACGGAGAGTTGGGCATGGAAGGATTTGAAGGCATAAGGTTTGACAACATCGGTATGGGACCAACGCTCAATGTTGCATTCGTCGTTGCTGTAACGCGTTATGACAGCGGTATAGAGACTTGGGGCGACATTAGGGGCCGTCGTTTTTCACCGGGATTGGCAACATCAGGACAGATCCCGATCATCGTAGATATTTTGAATCTGTATGGCTTGAACTGGGAAACTTTTAGAGCTGAAGGCGGTGCATTGAATTTCGTCAACTACACAGAGCAGGTGGCTCTGATGCAAGATAGAAATCTTGATGTCGCTGTTATTTCAGGAGACATGCCAAATGCAGGTATTCTTGAAATGCAGGCGAACTTCCCCGTTAGAGTGCTTCCTTTTGAAGATAATATTTTGCAGCAAATCGCGGTTACATATCCGTACATGGTTATAAGGCCACTTACTCCGGAAAGATCGCAAGTTGTAACACAAACAGAAGACATCGACGTCATCACGCTTACGTCAACGCTTTCATTCAGCGGAGTACTTCCGGATGATTTCGTTGCCGAAGTGACAAGAATCATCATGGAACATGGAGACCAACTGCGCGAGCAATTGCCGGTATTGGTGAACCTTGACTCAAATGACTGGGACAAAGCCCTTGGCGAAGCCGGAGTTGAGGAAAGGTGGATGCACCCCGGCGTAAGAGCTGCACTTAATGCTAGATAATAGAAAGGGGAAATCGCAATGACCCGAATTGAACAACTAGGAGATAGCATCGTAAAACGTGATTATTGGCGGGCTGCATGGCTTGGCATATACATGATTGCGGCTCTGAGCCTGGCGGGATTTCATTTTTATACAGCCATTTTTGGAGTTTTGGAAGCATGGCAACAAAGGGCCACTCACTTAGCATTGGCTTTATTTGTCGCTTTCATACTGCCGTTTGTGCTGTCAAAACCGGGCGAAGATAGAGCTAAGAAAGCCGTCAGCTTTGTCATGCTGATACTTGCAGGTTATTATTTTTATTATTTGATGACGAACTACCCGGCGCTTGTGTTCAGGCAAGGGATGCCGAACCAGACAGACATCATCATGTGCGCCGTTGTCATTGTGATGCTGCTTGTGGGCGCCAAGATGTATATGGGATGGCCGTTGCCGATTTTGGCCAGCATATTTATCATCTATGCGTTCGTCGGCCCTTATATGCCCGGCGTTTTCAGGCATGGTGGCTTTTCAGTCAACATGGTGGTTGATCGGCTGTTTATTACCCTGACAGGTATATATGGTGCCGCATTGAGTGCTTCCGCAGTATTCATTGCCCTCTTTATCATCTTCGGTAACTTTCTCATTCAAACCAAAGTCGGAGACTTCTTCGTAGATTTCGCGACGGGGATTGCGGGGAAATATACCGGAGGGCCGGCAAAGGTTGCAGTGGTAGGCACTGCGCTCATGGGGACGATCCATGGAAGCGCTCCCGGAAATGTGGCGACGACCGGTAACTTTACCATTCCGATGATGAAGAAGCTAGGGTATAAGCCTGAATTTGCCGCGGGTGTCGAGGCATCCGCCTCGACGGGGGGTATTATCGTGCCGCCTGTCATGGGTGCCACGGCGTTTATTATGGCGGAGATGACGGGAATTCCGTATAGTAGAATCATTTTGGCGGCATTGCTGCCGGCGCTTCTATTTTTTAGTGCGGTGTTCTTTATGATTCACCTGGAGGCAAAGAAAGAAAACCTTTTGCCGCTTCCGAAAGAACAACTGCCGGACTTTAAGAGACTGCTTCTGAAAGAGGGTTATATGCTCCTTCCGATCATAACGATTGTTGTTGTATTGGTCATGGGCTATACTCCTATGAGGGCGGGTATGGTCGCGATTGTTGCCACGGCTGTCTTGTCGATGTTCAGAAAGCATACCAGGTTAAACATGAAACGGCTCATTACTGCCCTTGAGGGCGGTTCGAAGGAAATCGTAACCATCGCGCTCGCTTGCGGAACGGCAGGCATCATCGCAGGGTTGATTTCGCTTACAGGCCTTGGAATCAAACTATCTCATGCAATTTCAGCAGTCGCGGGCAACAGTGTTTTTGTCGCGCTGCTCATGACGATGGTGGTTTGTGTTGTTCTGGGAATGGGAATGCCGGTCGTTGCGGCGTTCGTCTTGGTTGCGGCCACAACATCAACACTTTTAATCAATTTAGGCCTACCCACGTTGACCGCGTTTATGTTTATCCTGTATTACGCGACATTTTCAGCAATTACGCCTCCGGTACCGCTTGCCGCCTTTACGGCTGCGGGAATTGCGGGTTCAGACCATATGAAAACATGCGGCCAGGCGCTCAGGTTGGCATCGTCGGCATTGATTGTCCCGTTCTTGTTCGTTTACTCGCCGGGGTTGTTATGGGAGGGTACCGGTTTTGAAATTTTCATATCGGTCGTGACCGCTGTAATAGGCGTGGCATGCGTTTCAGTCGGTATACACGGATGGAGTCCACAAGGGCCTGTTCACGTGCTTTCCAGAGTGGCACTAGTAGGTGCTGCCCTTCTCTCATTTAATCCACTATTAATAACAGACCTTACAGCACTGGGCGTTGTTATCGTTGTATTCTTTGTTGAAAGACATCGCTTCTCTAAGAAAGCGATCGCAGGAACAGAAACGACAGCAAAAAGAAAAGAAGATTAAATATGAAAAACTTAACAAACAGGAGGATCACGAAATGAAAATTATTGATTTGAGTCAGGAGATATATAATGGTATGCCGGTATATCCGGGACATTGCAGGACTTCTATATTCCCTATGAAGACTCATGAAGAGACATTGGCGCAAAACGGTACAGGGTATTCTTCTGTAACGCATATACTGGTCATGAGCGATCACGGACCAACGCATGTGGATGCAGAATTACACATCGATCCATCTCCGGATGCAAAAGGCATTGACGAAATGCCTCTTGAAAATTTTTATCTGAATGCGATTTGCCTTGATGTTTCACACGTACAAGGAGAAGAAAACTATATTACAAAGGCTATTTTAGAAGAAGCACTTGCAAAGTCAGGGCTTGAATTTAATCGCGGCGACGGAATACTTCTTTATACAGGACATTATAACAGAACGTATCCGGATTTCGGAAAATGGCTTTTTAACTATCCGGGTCTTGATCGTGAGGCGGCAGAGTGGATTATGGACATAGGTTGTGCAAACTTAGGAATAGACCAACCAAGTATTGATAGTAGTATTGAAGTAAAGAAGAGAAACTATCCGGCTCATACCGTCAGCAAAGAAAGAAAGCTCGTCCATGCTGAAAACTTGGCGAACCTGGATCAAGTGGTTGGAAAACGCTTTATACTATCCATGTTGCCTCTTAAAATCAGGGGTGCTTCCGGTTCACCATGCAGAGCCGTTGCAATCTTTAACGACTAACGGAATGGAGGAATCAAATTCATGTCTAACAAGTTACAGGGCTACGAATATATCGCACATACGCTCAAAGCGTACGAAGTTTCGCATATATTTTACATAGAAGCAATCCTTCGTATGGCGATGAGAGAATTGGAAAAGCAGGATGTTAAATGCATTATGGCGCATTC
>WQWG01000011.1 GCA_009785435.1 Clostridiales bacterium | reverse complement strand
GGGTTCTGCGGAAGCATCTTTGAATGGCAGGCCGGTGGTTCACGCATGGTTTACAGGTTATTTCCCGGTAGGCAGCAGTCCTGAATATACGATTGCGGTATTTGTGGAAGACGGGCGGTCAGGCAGAGGGGCGGCCGTTCCATTATTTAAACGTGTCGAAGAATATCTTGCGAATCGAACGAAAACATTCGGACAGCAAAACTGAAACACCTAGATGACCAGGTGTTCGCGTAGTTTTAATATCGCTTTTTTCTCGATCCGTGAAACGTAAGAGCGGCTGATTCGAAGTGCCTTTGCGACTTCACGCTGCGTTTTGGGTTCTTCTCCGGCAAGTCCGTACCTTTTAACAATGACAACGCGTTCTCTGTCGCTTAAAATATGCCCGACGGCTTTATAGAGTTGTTTTGCTTGTATTTTGAAGTTGATGTCGTCCAGGATCGCATCAGGGTCTGTTCCGAGGATGTCATTAAAGCTGATCTCATTTCCGTCTTTGTCCGTACCGATCGGTTCATTTAAAGATATTTCCGCTTTGCTTTTTTTCCCGGTTCTGATGCTCATCAGAATTTCGTTTTCAATGCACTTTGCAGCGTATGTGGCGAGCCTGGTCGCTTTTTTGCTGCTATATGTATTGACTGCTTTGATCAACCCAATCGTGCCAATTGAAATCAAATCGTCCGTGTTATGCCCGCCGGACGTGTATTTTTTGACAATGTGGGCGACAAGCCGCAGGTTTCGTTCTATGAGTACATTTTTTGCCTCTGAATCTCCGCTCTCAAAAAGGGATAAGTAATGTTCCTCTTCTGTATCCGAAAGTGGCATGGGAAAGGAATTGCTCATCTATGTAAACCCCCTCTATAGACTTCTACTATATGCGGTGCAGAGGGGGAAAGTGCCTGGCCTGCTGAAAAGTGCCTGTTCCTTTATTTTGGAGACAAGCCCTTATTTCAGTTTAAAGGATTGACAGTCCGTGCATTGATCTTGAGTAGGGTTCAGTTCATGAGTCCCTACTGTGATCGAGTTGAGAGAACAGTAATCCTGCGCTTCGCAGTGATGCGTACATTGGCCTACGGTACATCTGATGCTTTGATTGGCTGTTTTGTTCATAATCCATTACCTCACAATTTCTTAATGTTTTCATACATTCTTATTATATCTGTTTTTACAGACATTTATACTTGTACAAAAGCTTTGAAAATGATAAAATATATCCCACGGGAAAATGAAAAAGGTTCTTCAATGTATGATAAAGGAGAACCAAAAAATGTTTATTAAAGAACTTCCGTTAAGTGAGCGGCCAAGAGAAAAAATGTTAAGCGGACAAGTCGCATATTTGTCAAACGCTGAGCTTCTCGCAATATTGCTTAGGACAGGCACAAAGGAAAAATCCGCTTTGCGTTTAGCTGAAGAGATTTTATCTCTTGAAAATAGTGGGATTTTATTTTTATCCGAATGCGTCCCGGAAGAATTGGCAAGTATAAAAGGAATAGGGCCGGCGAAAGCTTGTCAGATTTTGGCCGGAATGGAGCTTGGCCGGCGAGTCGCTACAAAGCCAAGAGACAGCAAAGCCAGGGTCAACAGTCCTGACTCGATCGTGTCTCTTTTTATGGAAGAGATGCGGTATTATAAAAAAGAAGTGTTTACAGTTCTTTTGCTGAATACAAAGGGAGAAATGCTCGGGACGGATAAGACATCCATCGGCGACCTTTCAACGACAGTCATCCATCCCAGAGAAGTATTTTTGCCTGCAATCAAAAGAAGTGCGGCCGCTGTGGTATTTATTCATAACCATCCGAGCGGCGATCCCACGCCGAGCAGCGACGATATCGCCACGACAAAAAACCTCGTGGATGCAGGGAATATTATCGGAATACCGGTATGGGATCATATCATTATCGGAGATGGGAAATACATCAGTTTCAGAGAAGAGCAACTCATATAATGTTTCGTCACATCAAGAAGACTTGGGTGCGCCGGAACCCCACCGTGGTAGAGGTGGGCGTATTGTGCATAGAGCGTGATCAACATTATATGACATGAAATACGATTTACAGAATAATGGAGGAAATAGAATGGGCTTTGGGTTGTTCAACAAAGATATGGGAATCGATTTAGGGACAGCGAATACGCTGATTTACTTAAGCGGAAAAGGTATTGTTTCAAATGAGCCATCTGTAATTGCTGTAGATGCGAATAGTGGAAAACTGATCGCGACAGGTCAAAAAGCGAAAGAGATGGTGGGAAAAGCGCCTGAACACATAAAAGTTGTGCGCCCTCTCCAAGATGGTGTTATTTCTGATTTTGATATGACGGCGGTGATGCTGAGAGAATTTATAAGCAAAGCGCTTGCCGAAAAGGTAAGAGCTGCGAAGCTGAGAGTCGTCGTGGGCGTGCCAAGCGGCGTAACGGAAGTCGAAAAGAGGGCAGTTGAGGAAGTCGTCAGGCAGATGGGCGGCAAAGACGTGTTTGTCATGGAAGAGCCTATGGCAGCGGCGATCGGAGCGAACCTCGCTGTGGACGAGCCTGTGGGATGTATGATCGCCGATATCGGTGGCGGGACGTCGGATATCGCCATCATTGCGCTTGGCGGAATTGTAACAAGCACTTCTCTGCGGTATGCCGGAGATAAGTTTGACGAAGCCATCATTCAGTATATGAGGCGGAAATACAATCTGTTGATCGGTAACAAAACAGCGGAAGAGCTGAAAATCAACATCGGTTGTGCCGTCGTTGATGTGGATGAAGAGGGTTTTGAAGTCATCAAAACGATGGATGCAAGAGGCAGAGATATCGTTACAGGGCTTCCGAAAACCGTGACCGTAAGAAGCCGTGATATGCAGGATGCGCTTGAAGAACCTGTGGAAGTCGTGATCGAGGGCATAAAAGCGACACTGGAAAACGCGCCTCCGGAACTTGCGGCGGATATCGTGACGAATGGCCTTGTTTTGTCGGGCGGTGGCGGCATGATTTCGAATTTAGACAAATTGATTGAAATGAGAACGGGTATGCATGTGCGCGTTGCGGAAAATGCTTTTGAAGCTGTAGCGATCGGCACAGGCAAAAGTCTTGCGAATATAGAGAAACTAAAGAACTATGTTTTGTCTAAAAGGTAATAGGAAATCATTATGAAGTGGATAAAGGCTCATAAGTTTTTAACAGGCATCATCGGCACTGCGCTTGTTCTTTGTCTCATCATCGTCCTTTCTTTTTTAAGCGACGGAAGCACCTCGCCGGTCGGCAGACAGATTCAAGGGGCAGTGGCTTTTATTCAAAGACCAATCGCTTCGGCGACTTTTGGGATTCGGGACGGAATTTTCAATTTCAGGCATATTATTGTGGAAAACGACCAACTGAGAGAAGAAAACGCAAGGCTCAGGCGAGAAATAAACAGTACAAACCTGACGGCACAGGATTTACAGGATCTCAGGGAACTTGCGAACATTTTTAATTATGATATCATGGATTATAACCATAGAGCAATCGCGGCCAATGTGATTGCACTCGACGGGACGAACTGGTTCAACGTTTTTACGATCGATAGGGGGACAAGGGACGGAATTTATCAAAATGCCGTCGTGGTCAACCATCAAGGGCTGGTCGGAACCGTTATGGAAGCGGGAACCAATTGGGCAAGGGTGATTTCGGTCATCGATTCGACGAATCGGGTCAGCTTTATTGTTGCCAGAGACCATGATATTGTCGGTATTTTGCAGGGTGATGGACAAGGGGGGCTTACGGGATTTGCGCTTGACAATCAGGCCGGAATCATCGTAGGCGACGTTCTGCTGACATCGGGGATCGACCTTGGTTCTATGTACCCAAAAGGAATTGACATCGGAAGAGTCACGGCGGTGGATTTTAATATTGATACACAGCTCAAGACGATTGAGATAGAGCCGTCTGTACGGTTTAACAATTTGCGTAAAGTAGCGGTAATCCTATGAAGTACAGATATGCGGCCTGTTTGTTTTTTGTGGCTTTCATCATTCAAACGACGCTGATGAATATCGTAAGTGTGTTCGGGACAACGCCGAACCTGCTCCTGTGTCTTGTTGTCATATTTTCGTTCTTATATGATGAAAACAATTATGGACTGGTTTTAGGGGTGAGTTTTGGGCTGCTTTACGACATTTGCTTTTCGCAATATGTAGGGATCGCGGCGCTTGCGTTTTTCGTTATTTCGCTAGCGATCATGCTTGTCAATGTGATCATGAACAAAGAAGTGGTCTTTTCGGTGATCGTTGTCACCGCTTCGTCAACTGTCGTTTATACATTGATCTATTGGGGCATCATGTTCATGCTTGGCAGCAACTATAGTTTCTTTCATATGATGAGATTTTTGCCGCTTTCGGTTTTATATAATACGGTCATTGTGATCGTATTGTACTATTTGATGATTAATAAGGTGATAAGGCACCATAAAGACAGGTACTATAAATGAGTGTATTTAAATCGAGATTCCAAATGGTCGCAGTGCTGATGTGCATTTTGATGGTGCTGCTTTTTGTCAGGCTGTTTGGGTTGACCGTATTGGAATATGATCGATGGTCTACGGCGGCTGTCAACATCAGCACACAAAGTGTTTTCACGCCGGCACCGAGAGGGGAAATATTCGACCGGCATGGACGGCTTCTTGCGGGCAATGTACAGCGTTTTTCGCTCAGGTTCACGACGTCCGGTTTGACGAGTGCTGAGGCAAATGAGGTCGCGGCAAAACTGGTCGAAGTGTTGGAACGTAACGGGGACACGTATTACGATAATTTACCGATTCTCATAGAAAACGGAACGTTCGTTTATACGTTTCAGCAAGACATCGAAGAGTGGCTCGACAGCAGAGAAATGCCGGTTTATTATACGGCGCAACAGGCTTTTGACAGATTAAGGGAGATCTATGTAGTACCTGCAAGGTATGATGAATTTGAAGCGCAAGCCGATTTGCAAAACAGACATAACGTTTTCCCTCCCATTTCCGTACGGCATATGAAATTCTTGCGGGATATGGACAGGGAAGCGTTTCTTCAAAGATATGGGCTCAGAACAGATCTTACGGCGGAGGAGGCGTTCCAGTCTCTCCGTATTATCTTTGGAATAGACAGGCGGGAACGAACCCCGGATGAAAATGGAGAAAGACCGATCATCAGGAGCGAGATTTCCGATGAGCAAGCGAGAGAAATCATTGTCGTCAGAAATGAAGTATCGGCCAGAGGATTTAGAAGATACATTCCGGCTACGATCGCGAGCAGTATTTCCCAGTCGACCATCGTTCAAATCGAAGAAATGAGCAGAAATCTTCCGGGTGTTCAAATCGTATCGGAGACAAAGCGGGTATATCCTCATGGCAGCACGGCATCGCACATCATCGGTTATATGGGGCGTATTTCAGAGCAAGAGCTTCCGCGGTTTATGGATGATGAACGATACAGCCCGAATGACCTTGTCGGACTTGACGGCATTGAAAGAGCAAAAGAAACGTATTTAAAAGGTACCCCGGGCATTAAAGACGTACAGGTCAATGTAAGAGGGGAGCTTGTCAGGGTCATCGAGGAAAGAGAACCTGTAAAGGGTAGAGACGTCTATCTGACAATCGACCTTGAACTGCAAAAAACCGCAGAAAGAGCCCTTGCGCATGCGCTTGAACAGATACGGGTAGGCGGTGTGTTTGAAAGCGAATTTGGAAATTATCGATTCAGGCAATTCCCGCAGGCCAATGTCGGCGCTGTCGTGGTATTGGATGTGCAGACCGGTGAGGTACTTGCCATGGCAAGCTATCCGGATTATGATCCGAATTTGTTCACAGACGGCATCAGCAGAGCGGACTGGAATTCTCTGCAGAGCCAAAACCCGAGAGACCCGCTTGCCCCTGCGCCTTTATACAACGTAGCAGCAAGGTCCACGCAGGCACCCGGATCCGCATTTAAAATGCTTACGGCGGTCGCGGCGCTCTCAAGCGGGCTTGACCCGATGATGCCCGTGCGGGACAGTGGATTTGTCATGGTAGCGGGGCGGCCTTTTGGTTGCTTATTATGGCATAGAACGGGCGGCAATCATGGGAATGTCAATCTGGCGCAGGCGCTTGAAGTGTCATGCAATGTCTATTTTTACAACATTGCTGTGGGGAGAGATATCGCGACAGGCAGGTGTTTCGGATATACCAGTCCGATCGACATCGATGTCATCATGCATTATGCCAGGCAGTTCGGGCTTGGCGTTCCTACGGGGATAGAGATCAGTGAGGCGAGGACATCGATTCCAAGTTCGGAAAGCAGGATGAGGCAAACGAAATCGTCGCTCGCGAATGCTTTGAGAGCACGCGCGGAGAGATTCTTTGAGCCGGAAGTCGTTGCGGATCGAGATCGTCTGGAAGCATATATTGCCGAAATCGTCAGTTGGACGTATGAAAACCCATCGAGAAATGAGGTCATCAGGCGTATGGCAAACGTAGGGGTTCGAGAAGAGATGATCGTTTCGGTTGCTGAATTTGCTAAGTTTAGTTATTTTAATTTTGCCCGGTGGTCGCTTGGGGATGAATTGAACATCGCGATCGGACAAGGTGAGAATGCGTATACTCCGCTTCAAATGGCCAAGTTTATGGCTACTTTGGGGAATGGTGGCGTACGCAATGATGTAACACTGATCAGCGCGATCGAAGGGATGCAAATTGAGCGAACCCCCGGCGTAAGGGTCGATTTTGACCATGAGCAAGGCATGGCTGAAATCATAAGGGGCATGAACCTTGCAACGACAGGCAGCAGAGGAACATTGACAGGCTCATTCGGGAATTTTCCCGTTCAAGTGGCGGCAAAGACGGGGACAGCGGAGAGGGGCGGCAGGATCCATCCGCCATGTGAAGTCGAATATGTACAAGCAAATCTTCGACGGATAGCGCCTCATTTGCAGTGGGAAGATGTAGAAGCCGAAATGACGAGGCTGATGAGGGAATTCCCTCAAACGTGGAGGTCAACAAACACGGCGGTGAGACAGGCGTTAAGAAATTTAGATAATAGGATCACTTTTGAAATGATCGATGCGCATAAACCAACATACGACCCATTTGCATGGGTGGTTGCCATCGCTCCGGCCGATAATCCTCAGATCGCCGTTTCTGTGCTGTTGTTCCAAGGCGGAACATCGCTCAACGCAGGGCCGGTCGCGAGAGAAGTCATCGGAAAATATTTGCAACTAAACAGACAATATCAAGATATCAATTTGGATTCCGCAAGAACGTAAGCGGTTTTGGAGAAGAAGGAAAAGGGGAAGATGGGCAAAGTAATTTTAATCGCATCGGGAAAAGGCGGAACCGGAAAAACGGTTTTTACGGCAAATGCAGGTGCCATTCTGGCGCAAAGAGGGCATAAAGTTGTTTTAATCGATATGGATATGGGACTCAGGAATCTTGATCTTTGCCTTGGGCTGGAAGACAGGGTGGTTTATGATGTAGCGGATGTTTTGACAGGGCTATGCAGGATCAAGCAGGCGCTGGTACGTGACAAGCGTTTCGGCAATTTGTTTTTGATGTCGTCGCCTCCAAGCAGTAAACATGCGGATATTACGCCGCTTCATATGAAAGTGTTATGCAAAAAACTAAGAAACAATTTTGATTACATACTGATCGACGCTCCGGCCGGAATCAACGACACCGTCTTGATGTCCGCCGCGGGGGCAGACAGCGCAGTCATTATAACCGTGCCGGAACATGCCGCGATCAGAGATGCGGATATTTTGTATGCGGTGCTGAAAGAACATGGGATTACGGACATTAAGTATGTGCTGAATAAAGTGAGAAGCGATTTGATTTCTACGGGGTTTGTTCCCGGGATCAATGAAATTTCACGAAAGCTGCGGCCAACCATGGCGGGAATCATACAATACGATGACAACATCCATATTGCGTCAAACAACGGCCTGCCGGTCGTATTTAAAAAGGGGACGTACATAGAGGAAAATTTCAATAAAATCGTAGATCGGATCATCGAATAAAAAAAGGCCAAGGACAGTAATCCTTGGCTTTTCTGTTTTATTGAACACGATTGACATTTCAGTATTTATATCATGGATGGATCATTTTGCGTAATCAATTGCTCTTGTTTCCCGAATCACGTTTACTTTGACTTGACCCGGATATTCAAGCTCATTTTCAATTCGCTTGGAGATTTCTCTTGCGAGGAATATGATTTCTTCGTCGTTCATTTCATCAGGCTTGGCGATGATTCGTATTTCACGTCCTGCCTGTATGGCAAATGATTTATCGACGCCCGGTGTTGTATTTGCGATTTCTTCGAGTTTTTGAAGCCTCTTGATGTACGTTTCAAGCGTCTCGCGTCTTGCACCCGGTCTGGCTGCGGACAACGCATCGGCTGCGGTGATCAGGACGGCTTCTGTATTTTTCGGCTCGTAGTCTCCGTGGTGGGAAGCCATCGCATTGATGACGGATTCCTGCTCTTTGTATTTTTTGAGAACGTCCATGCCGATATCGACATGTGTACCCTCTACTTCATGATCAAGCGCTTTTCCGATATCATGGAGCAGTCCCGCTCTTTTCGCAAGTTTGATGTCAAGCCCGAGTTCTCCGGCCATAAGCCCTGCAAGATGCGCGACTTCCACGGAATGTTTAAGTACGTTTTGTCCGTAAGAAGTTCTGTATTTCAACCTACCGAGCAATTTAATAAGCTCAGGGTGCAGGTTGTGGATCCCAACCTCAAATGTGGCCTGTTCTCCTGCTTCTTTGATGATCGCATTGACTTCCTTGTCTGCTTTTTCGACCATCTCTTCGATTCTTGCAGGATGTATACGTCCATCCACGATTAATTTTTCGAGTGACAGTCTTGCGATTTCTCTTCTTACAGGGTCAAAACCTGACAGTATAACGGCCTCAGGCGTATCATCGATGATCAGGTCAACGCCCGTCATCGTCTCAATGGCTCTGATGTTTCTGCCTTCCCGTCCGATGATTCTTCCTTTCATCTCATCGTTTGGAAGCGGAACAACCGATACGGTGCTTTCTGCGACATGATCTGATGCGCATCGTTGAATCGCGCCGACGATGATTTCACGCGCTTTCTTATCGCCCTCTTCTTTTGCTTTTGATTCAATTTCTTTGATCAAAAGAGACGCTTCATGCCGAATGTCTTTTTCAGTATTGGCCAATAAGATCGCTTTCGCTTCTTCGACAGAGTAGCCCGAAATTCTTTCGAGTTCTTCCGTCTGTTTTTCGATGTATTTTTCAAGGTCTTTTTGCTTATCAACTAGTTTTTGTTCTTTGTTTGCAATGCCTTCTTCTTTTTTCTCGATATTTACGATTTTGTTGTCAAGGGACTCCTCTTTTTGTATCAGTCTTTTTTCTGCTCTTTGTATTTCGGTTCTTCTTTCGCGAACCTCTCTCTCAACTTCGCTCCGCATGCGGTGCGCTTCTTCTTTTGCTTCTATCGTTATTTCCTTTTTAATGGTTTCTGATCTATTCTCCGCGTCAAGAATTAAATTCTTCGCTTTCTGTTCTGCACTTCCGATCGCTTTTTCGCCAACAGCTTTTCTGAGTATATATCCAACCAAAAGCCCTAAGGCCAAGGCAACAATTAAAAGGCAAGTTACTAAAATTGGTGATATACCAACCACCTCCTTCTTTTGTTTTTGTTAATGGCTCTGTTCAAATCGCAACGCGATTTGGTAACAGGCCTTATACAAGGCTTTCCTAAATCTTTGATTTAGTGAAAGCTACTGTATGTTTAATCCACTTGTCAACAGTCGAAATGTAAAATATCATAGATTAAGTATTTTAGATATTGATATAAATACAATGTTTATATTATAATGGTTCTTATAGCCAAATGTCAAGTTAATGAAAGGTATTGCATGAATTATTTTTGGAATCTATTGAAAAATTTAGATAAAATTCTTGTGGTCCTCCCCTTATGTTTTGCGGTGTTCAGCGTTACGATGATTGCAAGCACTGCGCATACGGGGGAGTTTGTCTTTTCATCCGAAGTCAGAACGCAGATCGTCGCGTATTGCATCGGTTTTGTCGCGATGGTTGTCGTTTTGTTCATCGATTATCATTTTTACGTCAACATCGAAAGAATACTATACATTGGCTCTATCCTGTTTTTATTAACCGTATATATGCCTTTCCTCGGACATCAAGTAGATGGTGGCTTACGCTGGATCAACCTTGGGATTACGACGTTCCAGCCCTCGGAAATGGTTAAAATATCGCTGGTTTTGTTGAGCGCGATGTATATGTCCAGAAACCGGAACTCCCTGAAAACCTTTAAGGGCGTGATGCTTTCGTTTCTCTACATTTCGCCTTTCATTGGCATCGTTGTCCTTGAAGATCTCGGCTCGGCGATCGTCATGGGATTTGCATGGATATTCATGGTTTTTTATGCCGGTATCGATCTTAAACTGTTCGCGAAATTATCGGGCGTTGCCGCGCTTTGTACGCCGCTCGTTTACCGCATGTTAAGCGGCGCTCAAAGGGCCAGAATCGATGCTTTTTTAAATCCGGACAATCTCGCATTGCCGGGCAATTACCAAGTATGGCAATCCAGGATCGCGATCGGTTCGGGTGGGCTTTTCGGCAAAGGCCTTTTTGCCGGGACACAAAAAGAATTGAGGTTTTTACCCGTTCAAAAGTCCGACTTTATCTTTTCTGTCATCGTGGAAGAGTTGGGCCTGATCGGAGGCGCTTTTCTGATTTCACTATACACCATATTTCTTTCAAGGATCCTTAAAATCGCTTATAATGCGAAAGACCTTTACGGTGCCCTGATTTCGATGGGGTTCATGGGCATGTTTTTGTTCCAGACATTTCAAAACATTGCGATGACAATGGGATTGATGCCGGTAACAGGCGTAACGCTGCCGTTTATCAGTTACGGTGGTTCTTCCATCCTTTCCTGTATGGTGGCGGTGGGCTTGATCTTGAACATTGGTATGCGAAATAAAATCATCAATTTCTGAGGATAAACATGTTTGTATATTTAGACAACAGCGCGACAACGAGACAATATGAATCCGTAACCGAAAAAATGCTTCAGTGTATGAGGGATGACTTCGGCAATCCATCTTCTTTGCACAGTATGGGCTTGTCAGCCGAGAAAGTAATGAAAGAAGCGCGCAGCCGCGTTGCAAGAGCGGTCGGGTTTCGGGATGAAGAAGTGTTTTTTGCTTCAGGCGGAACCGAGTCGGCCAATCTGGCGTTGTTTGGGGCGGCGCATGCAAGGAAAAGGCGCGGCAATAAGATCATCACGTCATGCGTGGAGCATCCGGCTGTACTTGCAAGCTGCAAGAAGCTTGAACAGTCCGGTTTTGAAGTGGTCTATATCGGGGTGGATGAAAAGTGCAGGCTCAACGTGGATGAGCTGCGTGCGCAGATCGATGAAAAGACGATTTTGGTTTCAGTGATGCATGTCAACAACGAAACCGGAACGATCATGCCAATGAGTGAAATCGGAAAAATGAAAAGAGAACATACGGTGTTTCATACGGATGCGGTGCAGGCGTTCGGCAAGATGCCGCTTGGAATCGGGCATGTTGATCTTGTTACGATCAGCGCCCATAAAATACACGGGCCGAAAGGGTGCGGTGCGCTTGCTGTCCGAAAAGGCGTTACGATTGAACCGCTGCTTTACGGAGGAGGACAAGAAAAGGACTTGCGACCCGGGACGGAAAACGTTGCGGCGATCGCCGGCTTTGGAGAAGCTGCT
>WQWG01000010.1 GCA_009785435.1 Clostridiales bacterium | reverse complement strand
TGATAGCTCTTTGCCATAATGCAATCTTTCGTGATTTGTTTCGCGAGCGTATCCATGTCTTCGAATTTTTTCTCGTCTCTCATTTTTTTAATAAATTCAACCCTGATCGTCTTTCCATACAGTTCTTCGTCAAAGTTAAAAATATGCGTCTCCATATTCTTTTCAAACGCGCCGACCGTAGGCCTGATTCCGACATTTGTTATGCTCGGATGTCTTTTGCCGCTATATGTACAGTATGTGATGTAAACGCCGCTTGCGGGTGTGACCATGGAATCATCGACGATCAAGTTTAATGTCGGAAACCCGATCTTATTTCCAAGCCGATTGCCTACGACGACTTCTCCTCCTACTGTATAGGGGCGTCCCATGAGTTTGATGCATTCATCCATGTTGCCGCATTCAATTGCCTCTCTGATGCGTGTGCTGCTGACAACGGCTCCATCGATTTCAACGGGTTCAAGCACGTGAATGCCAAACTGTTTTTTGACGCTCTCTCTCATGAGGACTTCAATGTCTCCCGATGCTTTGTATCCGAATTTGTAGTTGAAACCGCAATACGCTTCTTTCATCTTCAGTTTTTCCAACAACAGATGATTGATAAACGCAATCGCATCCATATGCTGGATCTCATCGTCAAACGGGATGTTGAACATATAGTCAACGCCCAAATTCTCAATGATCGCCGCTTTCTCATCCGGATATAAGATGCTTTTTACTTTTTCTTTTGACAGTACATTTCTCGGATGATTTGAAAACGTAAAGACAGCGCTTTTTAAATTTGCCGCTTTCGCCGACTTGACTGTACGGCCAATGAGTTGCTGGTGTCCGATGTGGACGCCGTCAAAATTTCCAAGCGCTATAATCGTCGGATGTATGTCAACGATTTCTTCCAATGTATTGAACAATTTCATTGCTGTAAACTCCTAAAAATCGACATTCGCCGCTCCGCCGGGCAGCCCTCTGCAAAATACTTTATCCGCAACAAGCTTTTTGTATTGCTCATTATAAAAAGCGACACCAAGAAAGACATCTTCATCGTTAAGCCTGACATAAATGTTGTATGCCTTTTTGTATTCCGCACGAATTTCAAAAGGCGGTTCCTCTGAAGCGTATTCCGGCTGAAGCTCTACAAACACTTCGTCCAAAGCAAGATGCCCGCCGCTTATAAACCATTCGGCTCTTTCTTTGTGATGAACAACTGCCTTTCCAAAATGAACGAGCGGATAATCAGCCCGTTTCAGAAGCTTGCTGATTTCATGAACATCCATTTGATTCAGCTCGTCCAGAGAAACGGCATCTTCGATCGTAAACACGCCGCTTGCAAGCCTGACAAGGCCGCTCATCGCGCCGCCGCACCCAAGCGCCTCACCGATATCATTGCAAATCGTTCTTACATATGTACCCTTTGAACATACGACATCAAATGAAATTTTGTAATCGTCCAAGTTTATTTCATTGATCGAGATGTCTTTGATAAACACGTTTCTCTTTTTTATTTCAACATGCTCCCCCGCTCTCGCATACTCATATAGCTTTCTGCCATTCACTTTGATCGCCGAGTATTTGGGCGGTATCTGCTCGATCAAGCCCTTGTATGGCTCAAACGCCTGCCGGATCATTTCACAAGACAAAGCGTATTCGGCCAGTTTTTCCCGCACATCCGTTATGGGTTCTCCCCAGACGTCTTGCGTATCTGTAACAAGACCCAGAACCATCTCCGCTCGATATGTTTTAAAATCAAGATCAAGATATTCCATGATCCTGGTCGTACTTCCGATACAGATAGGAAGAACCCCTGACACTTGTGGGTCGAGGGTTCCGGTATGCCCGATTCGTTTTATACCAACCAGCCTTCTCATGGCTTGGACACAACGATGAGACGTCATGCCTTTCGGTTTATTTACATTGATTATGCCTTCCGTGATCATCTTTCTCCGTTGTTTCGTGCTAGATATTCTTCTATTTCAATTTCAATCATCTTCATCGCTTCAGCAATCGGTTTTTTTACAGTACACCCTGCTGCTTTTGTATGCCCGCCGCCTTGGTGTTTTATTGCGATTTCCGAAACGTCCGCCCATGCTTTCGAACGCATGCTGAATTTTGTTTCATCCTTTGCGGTTTCTTTTGCAAATACGCCAATTTCAATTCCTTTTATGTCGCGCAAAACCTCGGAAATGCCTTCGGTATCTTCCATCAAGGCACCGGCCTCTTTCAGCATGTCCTGCGTTACATAGGCCATGACCGCCCTGCCGCCCGCCATCATTTTTAGTGTAGCGAGTATTTTTGCCGAAATATACAGTCTTTCGATGCGATTGTTTTGATATAGCATCCTGCTCACGTAGTTATGGTCGATCACACCGTACAGTTCAATCGCAATCTGATAGGACTTCACCCTGGTATTTGAATACTGAAAGTTTCCGGTATCCGTCAGAATGGCCGCATAAATCGCCTCTCCTGTCAATTTATCAATTGAAGCGCCCATTTGATGGATAAGATCATAAATGATTTCGGCGGTTGCCGCCGCGCTTTGGTCTACATGGTTTAAGTCAGCAAAATAGATGGCTGTCTTGTGGTGGTCGATCGATACGGTCGTTTTGCCTGTAAAAAACTTTTCTTTACGCAAAGGAAAGCGTTCCACGTCACCGCAATCGACCGAAATGCAGACATCCGGTTCTTTGATCATATCCTGATCAAATGTACATGACCCGTCATCAAGAAATGTAAGATATCCCGGCACTTCGTCTTCAATGACGATATACGCCGTTTTTCCCTTTTGTCTGAGCGCCCTTAAGAGCGCTACCGAAGAACCCAACGTATCCCCATCCATCAAAACATGGGGAAATATAAGCGCTGAATTTGCGCTTTCAAGTCGATCGGCTATTTCTTTAATTGTATTATTCTTCTTCATCTTCTGAATCATTCGAACCATCTTCTTTGATTCCAAGGCTATCGATAATTTTCGTTATATGTCTGCCGTACTCCAGGGAATTGTCAGGTTTGAATAGCAACTCCGGAATATGCCTGACTTTGACTTGCCGGCCAATTTCTTTCTTGATAAGCCCTTTTGCGCTCTTCAACGCCTCAAGAACTTTTGCCTGCTCTTCTTCATTTTTACCGTCTTCATTTCCGAATATGCTGACATATACCGTTGCGTAACTTCCGTCAGGCGTCACTTCCACACCCGATATGCTGACCATACCGGAAAGCCTCGGATCCTTTATCTCTCTGAGAAGAAGATCACTGATAATCTTGCGTATCTCTTCCCCCAGACGCCCTTGTCTGTAATCTTTTCTCATTATGTCCTCTTGATTTCTTCCATAATAAAGCACTCAACAATGTCGCCCTCTTTGATGTCATTATAGTTTTCGATGCCCACACCGCACTCATAGCCCTGCATGACTTCTTTTACATCGTCTTTGAATCGCTTCAAAGACGCAAGTCTGCCTTCGTGAATGACGATTCCGTCTCTGACGAGCCTGATTTGACCGGATCTGACGATCTTACCATCGGTGACATACGCGCCGCCGACATTTCCGATGCCGGGTACTTTAAAGATATTTCTGATTTCTAGTTTGCCCAAAACAACTTCTTTAAATACAGGGTCAAGCATGCCTTTCATCGCTGCTTCCACATCATTTATCGCATCATAGATGACTCGATACGTTCTGATCTCTACATTTTCCCGATCAGCCATCGTAGAAACTGCAGTGCTCGGTCTCACGTTAAACCCGATAATGACAGCGCCCGATGTTCCTGCAAGCATGACATCAGATTCTGTTACCGTACCGACTCCGGTATGGATGATTTTTACCCTGACATTTTCATTTCTGAGCTTTTCGAGAGAAGCTTCAAGCGCCCCGACAGAGCCTTGAACATCTCCTTTTATGATCAAGTTGAGTTCTTTCACTTCGCCTTCCTGTATCTGACTGAAAAGCTGCTCAAGCGTCGTGCTTGCATTGCGCGCAAAGACCTCTTCTCTCAATTTGATTTTTCTGTTTTCAGCAATTTCTCTTGCTATTTTGTCTTCTTTTACAACATGGAACTCGTCACCCGCTTCAGGGACATCTGTAAGTCCCAATATTTCTACAGCGGTAGCGGGTCCGGCTTTTTTGATCGTTTCGCCTTTATGATTCGTCATAAGCCTTATTTTCCCGGACGAAGTTCCGGCAACGACACTCGTGCCGCTTCTGAGTGTGCCGTTTAACACAAGAAGCGTCGCAACAGGGCCTTTTGCCTTATCCAGCCTGGCTTCGATAACGGTTCCGCTGGCAAGTCTGTGAGGGTTCGCTTTTAATTCAAGGACTTCCGCTTGGAGCAATATCATCTCCAGCAAGTTTACAATGCCCTCTCCTGACTTGGCCGAAACAGGAACAGCGATGGTATCTCCACCCCAGTCTTCAACAAGAATCCCGTGTACAGAAAGGTCATTCTTAACCTTATCGAGATCGGCTGCCGGCTTATCTATTTTATTGATTGCAACGATGACAGGCACTCCTGCCGCCTTTGCA
Organism: Clostridiales bacterium; assembly: GCA_009785435.1. Taxonomy (GTDB): domain Bacteria; phylum Bacillota; class Clostridia; order Peptostreptococcales; family Anaerovoracaceae; genus WQWG01. The sequence continues at coordinate 8,666 of WQWG01000010.1, read as the reverse complement.
TGACTGATCGATTCAATTGTTTGTGGTTTTACGCTATCGTCCGCCGCCACAACAAGAACGGCGATGTCCGTAACGTGCGCACCTCTGGCACGCATCGCTGTAAACGCCTCATGTCCCGGAGTATCCAGGAATACGATTTTTTGACCGTTGATCATGACTTCCGAAGCACCGATATGCTGCGTGATTCCACCGGACTCCGACGCTGTTACATTCGTTGTCCGTATCGCATCGAGGAGCGAAGTCTTTCCATGGTCTACATGCCCCATAACGGTAATGATCGGTGGACGCACAGACAAGTCTTCTTCTTTGTCTTCGTGTGTTTCGATTCCCTCTTCGACGATTTCCTCTTCTACTTTTCCGATGACAACGTTGATACCAAGTTCTTCAGCCAAAACCAAAACGGTATCTTCATCTATGCTTTGATTGATGTTGGCCATAATGCCAAGCCGCATCAAACTCATGATCACAGCGGATGTTGTAATTTCAACTTGCTCACAAAAACCCGCAACCGTGATCGGCACGTTCACAACCTTGGTGCCTACCGGTAGTTCATTCAAATTGATTTCAGGTTCTTGCACGACCGGTTTTTGTCGTTGCTGTTTTTTCGGCCTTACTTGTTTTTCAAGCGACCGTTGCTTTGTCGCAGGCTTATTATGTGGTTTTTTTGCATGGTCAGGTTTTGAGGACTTCGCCTGCTTGTCATCTTTTCTGCCATGAGCACCAGGTTTCGCGCCGGTCTGGTTATATCCGGAGCTTGATTGCGGCCGGTCGCCCTGAGGTCTTGGCCGATCACCTTGATATCCTTGCCTTGGTCTGTCGCCCTCTTGTCTTGGCCTGTCACCTTGGTATCCTTGCCTTGGCCTGTCGCCCTCTTGTCTTGGTCGATCGCCTTGGTATCCTTGCCTTGGCCTATCGCCCTCTTGTCTTGGTCGATCGCCTTGATAGCCTTGTCTTGGCCTGTCACCCTCTTGTCTTGGTCGATCACCTTGGTATCCTTGCCTTGGCCTGTCGCCCTCTTGTCTTGGCCGATCGCCTTGGTATCCTTGCCTTGGCCTGTCGCCCTCTTGTCTTGGTCTATCTCCTTGATATCCTTGCCTTGGCCTGTCACCCTCTTGTCTTGGTCGATCGCCTTGATATCCTTGCCTTGGCCTGTCGCCCTCTTGTCTTGGACGATCGCCTTGGTATCTTGGTTTATCTCCCTGATATCCGGGTCTGTCTTGCGTTCTGGCACCTGCATTGCTTTCAGTTCTGGTATCAGACTTCTCCGTTGCAGGTCTCATTTCTCTTTCTGTCGCCGGTTTTTCCACGTTCGGCACACTTGTCTCAGCCACAGGCGCTTTTTCCACGCTCTTCTCCGGCTGTGGTTTTGATGTTTCAGGTTTCGGCACTGTTCTGCTTTCAAAGTCTTTCGGAACAACGGGCGTGCCTACAGGAGGTTTTGGCCTGTTTTCCAAATCCTTTGAAATAACAGGCTTTCCGATTGGAGGTTTTGCAATACCGGTCATCTCTTGTTGCGGCCGCTCTTGTTTTTTCTGCGTTTTATCCGGAAGAGCAGGTTGCTTTACAGCTGCCGCTTTCACAACAACTTTCGGTTCTTCAACCTGTTCGGATTTTTTTGGCACGACTTTTACGATTTTCGTTTCCGTTCCGGCTTTTCCTCTCATCATTATATTTCTAACTGCTATTGCGTCAATGTCAGACAGTACGCTCATATGACCTTTTGCTTCGACACCCATTGAACCGAGTTTTTCAAGTACTTCTTTACTACTCAAATTCAATTCTTTTGCCAATTCATGTACTTTCATAGTCATTAGAACACCTCCTTTTCTTGAGACCTTGCTTCATCGATCTCTTTTGCTATTATATTTGAGAAATTTTCACAAGTAATTCCGAAAATCGCTCTGTCCTCATATCCTGTCATTTGAGACACCTCATGGGATTCACCATAAATCCGATATGGCACTTTGTTCTTTTCAGATTCTTTCATTATTTTTTTTAACGTATTTTCCGATATATCCTCTGCCAGAATGAGAAGCTTTACCTTGCCGTATTTCATTGCGTGACTACAAGTATTGTAGCCTGTAATCAGGCTTCCCGAACGCTTCGCAAACCCTAAATAACTATGGATTTTTTTTCGCATACCCCTCAAACTCCCGGGCAAATTGTTCCATCTGCTCTTTTGTGATTTCGACTTCAAGACTCCTTGAAAGCGCTTTCTTTTTAACCGCTTTTGCGAAGCACTCTGCGCTTGGGCATAAATAAACGCCCCTGCCTTTGGCTTTTCCGGTCGGATCCATTGAAACCTGACCCTCGTATCCGGCAATCCGTATGAGTTCTTTTTTTAGTTTGGATTCCATGCACCCTGCACATCTTCTCATGGGTGCCTTTTTTATTTTCATTCAGATTCCTCGTCTATATATTCGATTTCATCTGCTTCGTCTACATTGTCTTTAAAGAATTGCGAATGGCTCTTAATGTCTATTTTCCATCCACAAAGTTTAGCGGCCAGCCTTACGTTCTGTCCCTCTTTCCCGATCGCAAGCGATAATTGGTAATCAGGAACAACCGCGATCGCGGATCTTTCTTCTTCATTGATGACCACTTTTTCTACTTTGGCCGGGCTTAACACTTTGCTGATGAGCGTCTCAGGGTCGTCACTCCATGTAATGATATCGATCTTTTCTCCAAAAAGTTCGTCTACAATGTTCTGAACCCTTGCGCCCCTCGCACCTACGCACGCGCCCACAGGATCAATGTCTTCATCCGGCGTATAGACCGCGATCTTCGTTCTCGAACCGGCTTCTCTGGAAATGCTCTTGATCTCTACGCTGCCATCCTGAATTTCAGGCACCTCAAGCTCGAATAATTTCTTAACGATTCCCGGATGCGATCTGGAAAGATAAATTTGCGGCCCTTTTGTCGTCTTTCTCACATCCATAATATATACTTTGATTCGATTGTTTACCGTATAAGTCTCTCCCGGAACCTGTTCAGTCGCCGCAAGTATGCCCTCGGCTTTGCCCATATTAATAAATACGGTCTCATTGCTGATCCTCTGAACAACACCCGTAACGATCTCACCTTGTCGATTGATATAGTCGTCAAAAACCATGCCTCTTTCCGCTTCTCGGATTCGCTGCACAACGACTTGTTTCGCAGTCTGAGCCGCGATTCTTCCAAAATCTCTCGGCGTCACTTGATATTCTATGATATCGCCGACGACATATCTGCGGTCAATTTCCATTGCATCTTCAATCGAAATTTCAACAAGCTCGTCAACAACAGTTTCCACCACATCTTTGCGCATGAAAACATCGATTTCCCCTACTTCATTGTCAATGTTTACTCTGACATTTTGAGAAGTTCCGTAATTTTTTTTGTATGCTGATACCAACGCAAGTTCAATCGCTTCAATCAGAATCTCTTTTGTGACTCCTTTTTCTTTTTCAAGCTCTTCAATTGCTCTGATAAACTCTCTGTTCATTTTGATTTCTTTCCTCTCTTACCATGATCAAAAAACAACCTTAAGTCTCGTTTTTGCGACCTGCTCTTTGGAAAACCCTATTTCAGCTCCCTTTTCGTCTATGATTACGATCTGATCGCCCACAATCCCTTTTAATGTCCCCGAATATGTTTTTTTGCCGTCCAATGCTTTGTATAAGCTGATGTCAACCGGTTTTCCGGAATATCTCAAATAATGCTTTTCTGTCAGCAGAACTCTGTCGAGTCCAGGCGAAGACACTTCGAGATAATAATTTTGTTCAATCGGGTCAAGTTCATCAAGTCGTCCGCTCAAATATCTGCTCACCTTTTCACAGTCATCTGTGCTGATATACTTGTCTTGCCCATCATCCACCCAGTCTATATATATGCGCAAAAACCAGTCTTTGCCCTCTTTTACAAACTCCATGTTATACAGTTCGTACCCGTTGTCTGCAAGAAAACCGTCCAGTTCCCGCACTGCAATATCAGTGATTTTTTGCTTTTGCATTGATACGCTCCACTATTTTTAATCTGTCTTAACAAAAGTCAGAGAGTGGGCACTACCCACTCTCTTGCAAGTCTTTTCTCTACATCGCTTCAATTTTAACATGAATTTCCTGTCATTGCAAGCATTTATTTTCCGAAATTCCACACCGAAATTCTGACATCAAACCGGATCAAAACAAGCTTAGTTGGTCAGATTCAGGCAACCCCTCAAGCGCACCATGCACTCTAAGCGCCTCGATCGCCGTCTTGTTTGCTCTCGTCCGCTCTTTGAGTTCCTCTATTGTATCAAATGGCTTCTTTTCGTACTCCTCCGCGATCGCCCTTGCCGCTGTTTCGCCAAGGCCTGTAAGCGCCGAAAGCGGTAACAATACTTTTCCGTCTACAACTTTAAATTTTGACGCCTGAGCGTTTTCAAGCCTTGCCGGTAAAAATTCAAAGCCTCTCGAATACATCTCGTATGCCACTTCAAGAACCGTGGCCTCATCTTCTTCTTTCTGCGTGGCGCCTCTTCCTTTGATCTCTATTGATGCGATCTTATCGAGAATCGCGCGCGGCCCTTTTAAAATCGTATCCGCATCAAAGTTGTTTACTTTTGTCGTAAAATAGACTGCGTAAAACGGAGCGGGATAATACACTTTGTAATATGCGATCCTGTATGACATCATCACATAGGCCACTGCGTGCGCCCTCGGAAACATATACTCGATTTTTCGACAGGATTCGATATACCATTCGGGTACACCGTTTTCGCGCATCAGTTTCGCGTCTTCTTCGTTTACGCCCATCCCCTTTCGCACGCTTTCCATGATCTTGAAAGCCACTTTGTTCGGAAGCCCTTTCAAAATCAGGTATCGCATGATATCATCTCTGGTTGAAATGATTTCATCCATCGTCGCGATTCCGCTTTTGATATAATCGAGCGCATTGTTGACCCAAACATTTGTGCCATGGGAGCATCCCGATATCTTAACAAGATCCGCAAACTTTTGCGGCTTTGTATCGTCAAGCATCTGTCTTACAAAACGCGTCCCAAACTCAGGTATGCCATAGCTGCCATGCGTATATTTATAATCCGGGTCTTTTATGCCAAGTCCCTCTATGCCGTTGAAAATGCTGTTCACTTTCTCATCTTTCAGCGGCAGCGAGAGCGGATCGACTCCCGTCATGTCTTGAAGATGCCTGATCATAGACGGCACATCGTGTCCAAGGATATCAAGTTTGAATAAGTTTTTGTCGATTGCGTGATAGTCAAAATGCGTTGTAATCACATCTGTCGTGATATCATTCGCAGGACGCTGAACCGGGCAAAATTCAAATATTTCATGCCCATCCGGCACAATGATGACACCCCCCGGATGCTGCCCTGTCGTTCTTCTCACTCCGGCACAACATAGTGTAAGCCTGTCCGCTTCCCATTTGTTGGCCGGTATTTCACGTTCCTCGAAATACTTCTTCACAAACCCAAACGCTGTCTTCTCCGCAATCGTTCCGATCGTCCCTGCCCGAAATACATTATTTTTTCCGAAGATCTCTTCCACATATTTATGCGCGTTCGGTTGATATTCCCCTGCAAAGTTAAGATCAATATCAGGCTCTTTGTCACCCTCAAACCCAAGAAACGTTTCAAACGGTATCATAAATCCGTCCTGATTCATCTGTGTGCTGCAAGCAGGACAGTTCTTTTCGTCCATATCCACGCCGCACTCATATTTTTCACCGTCACCCCACTCAAAATGTTTGCAATCCGGACATATGTAATGCGCCGGAAGCGGATTGACTTCCGTAATGCCTGCCATCGTTGCCGCAAATGAAGAGCCGACAGAGCCCCTTGAACCTACGAGGTAGCCGTCGTCCAACGATTTTTGCACGAGCATTTCGGCAGAAACATACATGACGGCATAGCCATTGTTGATGACGGAATCAAGCTCTCTTTCAAGCCTGTCCGCGATATCTTGCGGAAGTGGCTTTCCGTAGATGTCCCATGCCTTTTCCATACACTTTGCCCGGAGCCGCTCATCCGCGTCTTGTATTTTCGGTGGATATTTGCCGTCCGGAACAGGTTTGATCGCTTCGATCATGTCCGCGATCATATTTGGGGCTTCAATAACCACCTCATGCGCTTTCTCTTCGCCCAGATACTTAAATTCTTCAAGCATCTCTTCTGTCGTTCTCAGGTGAAGACCTTTATCACCCTCAATGTCTTTATACCCCTGTCCTGCCATGATTATTTTTCTGTACAACGAATCCTCCGGATTCGCATAATGCGCATCGCATGTGGCAACGACAGGTTTTCCCAGTTTTTCTCCAAGCGCTACGATTTTTTTGTTGTTTACCTTTAACTCTTCCGTATTTGCAACCGTATTGTTGTCAATTAAAAACCGGTTATTGATGAGGGGCTGTATTTCAAGATAGTCATAAAATTCGGCAATCCTTTCAAGCGTCTTCTCATCTTTTTTTTCAAGGATTGCGCTGTAAACCTCTCCCGCTTCACAGGCTGAGCCAATCAACAGACCCTCCCTATGGGCATGGAGTATCGATTTCGGTATGCGAGGTCGTTTATAAAAATATTCAAGATGCGAGATCGAAATCAGTTTGTACAGGTTTTTAAGTCCCTTTTGCGTCCTTGCGAGTAGAATAATATGGTTCGTCTGCGGCGTCTTATAATCAATGGTTCCGTCTTCGTTGATATGGTTTGTGTCATCAAAAAAATACGCTTCCACACCATAAACCACTTTGATATCCAGCCGATTCTTCTCGACCGCCTTGGCCGCCTCCGGAAACGCCTGTACGACACCGTGGTCTGTGATGGCGATCGCTTTTTGCTTCCATGACGCCGCAAGCTTGATCATGTCTTCGACTTCATTCAGCCCGTCCATCGCGCTCATCTTTGTATGCGCGTGAAGTTCCACCCTGCGCTTCTCTGCGTTGTCCTCTCTGACATGAGCCTGGCCTTTTTCAATCGCTTTCAGTGAAAGCACCGTCACATGATCAAACGTATCCCATTCAGCTTCGCCCTGTATGCGTACGAAATCTCCTTCTCTGACATTTTCATTTAAGTCTTCCCATTTGTCATCTGTTAAAAACGCTTTCACACAAATCGATGTCGTTTTATCTGTCACGAGCAATGACACAAGCTTTCTGCCGCTCTTGATCGTCTTATGATTCTTTTTAAATAGCTCTCCCTCTATAACGACGCTTCCGCTTTCCGGCGTTATATCGACCAGCCTTGCAACTTGGCCTTTTACCGGCTTCATGACGCTGCCCCGCCCGCCGCTTTTGGGGTTGCTCGTAGGAGAGGCTTTCGGGTTCGCCTGTACCGTTTTTTTCTGAATCTCACTTAATTCCTGACTGTCCAATGCGTTCTTCTGCATTTTGGCCTTTTCATATTGCTCCTCATGGTTTTCAAAACGTATTTTTCTTTTGATCTGCATATTTTCTGAAAGTATTTTTTCAAAAATCGAAGCGACATGCTCATTTAATCTTGAAACAACGACATCCCCCAAAGCATACAAAACCAGTTCGTCTTCGTTGAGTACGAACTCATTTGTTAATATGGTTCTCGTCATTGCGGCGTATTCGCCATTTGCTTCTTCAACCAGATACGGTATATACAGGGCGATCTGCTCCTGCTGTGTCAATACCATATCGCGATAATGAAAAGCAAACCGGACCTCTTTTATGCCGGGTACCTTGCTTTTGATCTCCTGTTTCAGCGGTGCGAGATCACCATGTGGAATGACAAAATTGAGCTCCATGTTGACGGTCAACGTTTGTCGGTCTTTTGACATCACCGCTTTGCCCAGCGTATATGTATATTCACTTCTTTCGTGCTTTCCTATTTTATCCCAAGATATGAATTGTTCTATGATGTGTTCCATTTCTAGCTACTCCTCATGGAATTATTTTCAATCTGTTGATCAGTTCTTCCGCGATCTGATCTTCTGAAACGGTAGCGACAACTTCACCTTTGACAAAATAGCCCCCTTGCCGTCACCGCAGGCAACCCCCAAATCAGCTTCTTTTGCTTCTCCCGGGCCATTCACAATACATCCCATCACGGCCACTGAAATACGTAGTTTGCCCTCCTGCTCTCTTTGCTTCTTCACAGGAGCAAGTTTTTCCGTCAATTCGTTCACGATTCTTTCGAGTTCGACTTTGGCTCGTCCGCATGTCGGGCACGATATGATATTGATTCCGCTGCTTCTCAGTCCAACGACTTCCAATATTTCTTTGGCACAAAGCACTTCTTTGACCGGGTCGCCCGTAAGAGACACGCGTATTGTGTTGCCGATTCCTGCAAGAAGCAGCGCGCCTATGCCGGCCGCTGATTTGATGATGCCGCTTTCGCCCATTCCGGATTCCGTTATGCCGATGTGCAACGGATAATTCGTCTTTAAATCCAGTATTTTGTGCGCATCGTAATTCATCCGCACATCTGAGGATTTGATCGAAATGACGATGTCTTCAAAGCCCGTGTCTTCAAGCAACTCAACGTTTCTGAGCGCGGACTCAACAAGCCCATCGGCTGTCACTCTGCCATATTTCTCAAGAATATCTCTTTCAAGCGAGCCTGAATTGATGCCGACTCTTATGGGTAAGCCTCTCTCTTTCGCGGCATCCGCAACCGCTTTAAGGTGCGCTCCGCCTCCTATATTGCCCGGATTGATCCTGATTTT
>WQWG01000009.1 GCA_009785435.1 Clostridiales bacterium | reverse complement strand
TCCGCCTCGCTTTGCGCATACCCAATTATAAATACCGCAGTATCAAAGAGTCCGGAAAATTCCGTTTGAAATCTTTGATACTGCGGACTGCAGCTGTTCATGCTGAACAGCAAAATGATTAAAAGTGAAATAACAACCAGCTTTTTAAGCACGGATCACCTTTCTAACTTAAAACCTTGATGGATTTTGTTGGACACTTGTCCACACATACGCCGCACAATGTGCATTTGTCATAATCGATGATCGCGATGTTGTTTTCGATCACGATTGCTTCTTCAGAGCAATTCTTTTGGCAAAGGGTACAGGCTATGCAGCCGGCACGACAATTGTCTTTGACTGTTTTTCCTTTGTCTCTTGAATTACACATGACACGTATCTTTGCTTTGTCATAAACCATATCAATCAGGTTTTTCGGACATGCGTCAACACATTTTCCGCAAGCCACGCACTTCACCGTATCGATCTCGGCGATGCCATCAACCATGTTTACAGCATCGAACGGACATGCGTTTTTGCAGCTTTCAAGTCCCAGGCAAGCATAAGCGCAAGCTTTGCTTCCACCCAGAGCAAGTTGAGACGCTGAAATACAGCTTGTCGGTCCGCTGTAAATATAGTTTCGCTTCACGTTGTCGTCTACGCCGTTGCACTTGATAAAGGCAACTTTTCTCTCCGACACGGACGCTTCGATTCCCATAATTGCGGCAATCTGAATTGCGGCATCCGAACCTGCAACGGGACAACCGCTGTAATCCGCTGTGCCTTTTGCGACAGCATCAGCAAATACACCACATCCCGGAAGCCCGCATCCGCCGCAGTTTGCACCGGGCAAAACGTTTTGTATCTGCTCCACTTTCGGATCAACGTCAACATGAAATTTTTTACCGGCAAATCCAAGCAAACCTCCAAAGAGAAGTGCAAGCCCCGCAATGCTGAGAACCGGTAACAATATATCAAAAACCATTTGAACCCTCCCTTATATCAATCCTTGGAAACCCATAAACGCAATACTCATGAGTCCTGTTGAAAACAATGCAAGCGGGAACCCTTGAAATACGACAGGAATGCTGGGGTGATTGTCGTATTTCTCACGAATCGCAGCGAGTATGATAATCGCAAGCAAGAAACCTGAACCTGCCCCAACGCTGTTGAACATAGCTCCAGCAAAGCTGTACGTATCTCTGATGTTGATCAACGCAACACCCATGATTGCGCAATTTGTCGTCATGAGAGGAAGGAAAATTCCCAACATATCATACAATGATTTAAACATTTTCTTCATGTACAATTCGATAAACTGTACGATCGAAGATATGATCAAAATGAACACGACCGTTTGCAAAAATTCGATGCCAAAGCGCGCCAATATTTGATGATAAACAACATGCGTCAGCGCGGCACCAATCGTCATAACGAACAGAACTGAAAGCCCCATGCCGATCGCTGTATTCATTTTTTTGGAAACGCCTAAGAACGGACACACTCCTAAAAATTGCGTCAAGATAAAGTTGTTGATCAACGCAGCTCCTACAAAGATAAAAAACATACTCATGCGTTTGCCCTCCTCTTCGATGCCCTGTATTTCATGATCATGATGATTGTCCCAAGCGTGAAGAACGCGCCCGGTGCCATGATCATAATCAGCATATGCATGGACGAATCCGCAATAAGCTCAATCCCGAAAATGGATCCTGCGCCAAAAATTTCACGAATCGCTCCCAGTACAAACAAACCAAGCGTAACGCCAAGCCCCATCGCAAGCGCGTCAACGCCGCTAAAGAAAACGGGATTTTTTGACGCGAAGATCTCGATACGAGCGAAGACGATGCAGTTAACCGCAATAAGAGGAATAAAAATTCCAAGCATATTGTTGATGTCCGGTGGCGCAAACGCCGCCATCAACAGCTGGACAACCGTAACAAAACTCGCAACGATTACGATAAACGTCGCAATTCGTACTTGCGGTGAAATCGTTCTTTTCAGAAAAGAGATCGCGCCACTCGCGCACATCATGACCACCGTTGTACAAAGACCCATGACCACAGCATTGATCGCCGAGGTCGTAACCGCAAGAAGCGGACACAACGCAAGCAATTGCACAAAGATGGGATTTTCTTTAATGATTCCATTTTTCATCAATTGTGATACTTGTATTTGAACATTCTTCATTAAAAACCGCCTCCTTTATACCATTCGATTGCATCATTGACACCTTGCACGATGGCTTCTGTCGTAATCGTGGAAGCTGCGATTGAGTCAAGTTCATACTCGCCCGCACCGCTTCTGACGACTGTGATCGGATGAAGCGGCCTGTTGTCAAACTGACTGTAAAACCTTTCATTCGTAGCAACAGATCCAAACCCCGGCGTTTCAGTATGTCTAACGATACGCATGCCGGATATTACGTTTTCTTCTGACGAAATGCCCACGATCAGTTCAATGGGCCCCGCATAGCCCATAGGGGCAGCGGATACGACAAGCCCGACCCTTTGGCCATGCGCTGTCGCCTCAAATACGGATACCATCGTTCCGGACGTATCAACTGAAATTTCCTGAAACTCATCCGCTTGCGGAAGTACTGCTCTCATCATTCTGTCCTGCGTCTGTCTGACCTGATTTTGAATCGGCTCAAACGTAACTGCGTATGCCATGAGAAGCAATGTTGTTGAAACTGCCGCGATTACGAAAAGATATGCTGCGGGAGCTATGACATGTTTCATGCTTTCTTCCTCCTTCCGTAAATCCGTGGCCTTGTATACTTATCGATGATCGGTACAAAGATGTTCATGATCAAAATCGCATAGCAAACGCCCTCCGGATATCCACTGTAAAATCTGATCATTACAGCCAGAAAACCACAACCAATTGCAAAAACGATTTTTCCGTTTGGTGTTATCGGAGAAGTGGCGTAATCCGTAGCCATGAAAAACGCTCCAAGCATCAGGCCACCTGATAACAATTCAAACAAAAGATGCTCTCCGGAGAAAAATCCACCATGACGCCCGAACACGAACGCAAATAGTGCAAAGCTGCCTATGAAAAACACAGGGATCCTCCAGTTGATCACACGTCTGATCATCATGTAAATGCCGCCGATGATTAGCGCTACCGCGCTTGTCTCGCCAAAGCTTCCGCCTATTTTTCCGAAAAGCACGGCCATATAATCGGCATGCTCCGGCGCAAACAGCGGATTCCGCATGAGGGCAAGATATGTCGCGCTTGCGACGCTATCCGGCGCAAATGTCCAATTGGTCATATGTACAGGGAACGAAGCCAATAAGAACGCTCTCGCTCCAAGTGCAGGGTTGATAAAGTTAGAACCCAGACCACCAAATAATTGTTTTACTACGATAATTGCAAAAAAACTTCCCAAAATTGGGATCCAAAACGGTACAGCGGGCGGAAGATTGAACGCCAAAAGCAATCCCGTAAGTACGGCGCTGAGGTCGTTTATCGTGACTTTTTGCCCTGTCACCTTTTGATATAGAGCTTCTGCGAAAACAGCGGCTATAATGGCCAACGCTGTTATCATTAACCCCGGTATCCCATAATAATATATTCCTAGCAATAATGCCGGTGCAAGCGCTATCAGCACATCGCGCATACGTCTTGTCGTGGTGTCTTTACCATTGATGTGCGGCGGCGATGATACTGTCAACATTTGATGCTGCATACACGGTTCCTCCTTATTTTTTCTTCTTAGCAAGTTCGACTCTTCTCACCGTGCGGATTGACTGTGACAGTCTTCTTTTAGCCGGACATATATATGAACAGCTTCCACATTCGATACATTCAAGGCCGTTGTGCTTTAAAAAATTCTCGCTGTTTTCCCGTAAGACATCTGTATTCAGTTCGATCGGAATCAATCCAATCGGGCAATGTTCAACGCATTGTCCGCAACGGATACAGTTTTCCTCCGCCGGGATGTGCGCTTCCGCTTCAGTCAGGAATAACACTCCTCCGGTCGTTTTAACAACGGGAACGTCTAAATCAAAAATTGCCGTCCCCATCATGGGGCCACCTACCACTACTTTTGCAGGGTTGGTTTTGAAACCTCCGGCGATTTGAACCAAATCATTGAGCTTTGTGCCGATACGAACTTTATAGTTGCCCGGGTTTGCGATCGCTCCACCGGAGATCGTAACAACTTTTCGCATCAAAGGTCGTCCTCTGAAAAACGCACGGTGTATCGCGATGACCGTGTCACGTTGTTGACGATGCATCCAACGTCAGCCGGAATTCCGCCTGACGGCACCTCTCGCTTTGTGACCGCATTGATCAGCTGTTTTTCAGCACCCTGTGGGTACTTGGTCTTAACGACTGCAACTTCAATGCCGGGGGCATCCGCGCACGCTTTTTTCAGCGCTGCGATCGCTTCAGGCTTGTTGTCTTCGATCGCGATCAGACCTTTCGCACCCTCGATGATTTTCAAAATAATCTGGATGCCCAAGACAAGCTGTTCAGACTCTTCAATCATAAGTCTGTTATCGGTTGTCAGGTACGGTTCACATTCGCAACCATTTATGATCACGGTGTCCACTTTTTTGTCAGGTGGAGGCGAAAGTTTTACATGCGTCGGAAAGCCCGCTCCTCCAAGTCCTACTACTCCGGCTTCTCGAATAATTTTCAAGAGCTCTTCTTTTGAAACATCTGCTAAATTGCCGCGGGGGTCCATGTTATCACATTCTAAAAATTCACCGTCATTTTCTATAATGATTGAATTCACCATTGCGCCGCCAACAGTCAAGTGTGAACGGATGTCTTTTACAACTCCTGATACACTGCTGTGTACAGGTGCGCAAACAAACGCCTCGTTGTCGCCTATTTTTTCTCCAATCAACACTTTGTCCCCTATGTTGACAAGCGGTTGGCATGGCGCTCCTAAATGTTGCGTAAGCGGAAATACCATCTCATTTTCATTGAGGCTCAGCTGATTGCTGATCGGTACGTGTTCCGTGTATTTTGATTCGGCAGGGTGAATTCCCCGTTTGAATGTAAAGGCCATAATTGCCCCTCCTTTCTAAATTTTTTAGTTATATTAATATAGAATATAAATCAATCCAGGATCATATATAATTGATGTATATTGTATACCATATACGGCTGTATTTCGTGTGTTGCTCCATCGTAGACGCAAAGACAAAAAATTGCATCAAAAAATAAGAGCTACGCGCACTTTTAAAGTGTATCAAAATATTCACATATTTTCAACCATTAATTCCGTTTTTTTTGAGATTAAGCGCAAGCAAAAAGTACCAACGCAAAAACCGACGAAATTCGCATTCCGTCGGTTTCTAAAATTCATTTTTTATGAGTTAAGATGGCTATAAAATCACATTGGTTTGCTTTTGCATTTTTCGCACAGTCCTACAAACGACAATCGAATCCCTGTGATCTCAATCTTTTCTTCATATTTGATCTTATTGAAAATATCGGTGATATCGCCCTCTACATCGACGATCCGCTCACAATTTTCACACATGAAATGATAATGCTCATGACAATTGTGGTCGTAATGCGCAGCACTTCCGGGGATGCCGATTTCCAGAAGTTCACCGGATTCAGCCATTTGCTTCAAGTTTCTATAGATTGTCGCTTTGCTGATCGAAGAATGTTTTTCCGTTACATGCGCAAAGACTTGTTCGGCAGACGCATGTATATCCAGCTCCCTGACCGCATTCATGATCAGTTGCTTTTGCAATGTGTTTCTTTTCTTGTTCATTGTTTAAAAATATCTCTTCAACAGCCCTTGGAATACCATACCGTGCCTTGCTTCGTCCTTGCACATTTCATGCACCGTGTCATGCACCGCATCTAAATTAAGTTGTTTTGCTTTGGTTGCAAGATCTTTTTTGCCCTGCGTTGCGCCATGCTCTGCCATCACACGCATTTCAAGGTTTTTCTTTGTCGATACATCAACCACTTCGCCTAAAAGCTCAGCAAACTTCGCCGCATGCTCCGCTTCTTCAAAAGCAATTCTCTTGTATGCCTCTGCAACTTCAGGAAGCCCCTGCCTGTCTGCCTGACGGCTCATGGCCAAATACATGCCTACCTCTGCGCACTCGCCGACAAAGTTTTGTCTAAGTGCTTCTACAATTTCAGGGTCTGCATCTTTCGCAACACCAATTCTATGTTCATCAGCAAAAGCCAATCCCTCGCCTGACTGCTCAATAAACTTCGCCGCCGGAGCGTGACAAGTCGGACATTTTTCAGGAGCCGCGGAACCCTCATGTACAAAACCACAAATTGTGCAAATAAATTTTTTCATAACTTCCTCCTTATTGTTTCACTTTTTTAAATTGATTCTTTATTGATATTCATTACTATATAGCATGCGTTATTGCTTGTCAAGCGGTTTTAAAAAATAAATTTGCATTTATTTATTTCGTTATAAACATCGCATTGCACTTGCACATTTTGAATGTGACCCCCTCCGCGTTTACCCTGCTGCAAGCGCCACAAATCCCCTCCCCGCAACAAATCTGAAAGTTGTTCCCACATGCAAATATAGGCGATGGCGTTAGGCCGGCCGCCAACTTCCCAAACTTTTCGATGTAATAATCCGACGTCAAGGCAAGTATCGATTCGTATTGCTCCGATTCGATGTTTCTTTTGAGCCGGGCATATTCTTTTTCATTGACAAAACTGTCGCGCAAATCGATTTCTTTCACGACCCCATTGATCTCTTTTGGCATATAGTCCAGCACAAGTTCACCACCGATCTTGTCGATATCGATCAAGAAGTCGGTTCTCGCGCGGTTTTCGACCCATTCCGACAACAGTACGGCGGGCGCGAACCCAACGCCTTTGGTGATGAGCAACATTTTGTTGTTTTTTTCGATGGTTCCGCGTTTTCCGATCACAGACTTTAGATTCAAAATGCCGTTTCTGTATACGCCTCTGAGCGTCAACTCCTTTTGTTCTTTGAGAAGCAGCTTCGTTTTCGCTGAAATCGCTTTGATCGCAAGATGCAGCGCCCCGTTTTCGACATCGCTTTTCATGACCGAAATCGGAACATTATAAAAAGCAGGGTCCAAATTCGCTTTGACAAAAACGTATGAACCCGGCTTGCTTGCTTTGAGCGCAAATCCTTTGCCTACATCAACGACAAACACCGCAAGATCATCCAGATACTGCTTTTTTTCAAGGATCCGCGCATTGAAGTCCTTGCGAATGTTGTTTGCCTCTTTTCCACCCTGTATAAATTCATTGTAGATGCACACGCCTCTCCAATCGCAATCACAATGTTCTTTGCCTTGAAGTCTGCTGCATGTCAGGCAGTCTCCTGTTTGCGCAAGATAGCAGGGACAATTCTCCGTCCCTGCGTCAATGCAATCAAAAATACGCATATGGCCTCCTGAATCTCTATTTTTCGAAACCGTAGTTCAACAGCGCATACGCATCCCGAAACCAATCCGGCGCACCCATCACAACACATATGAGCAGTACGCCGTCCCGCTCGGCGGACGCCACCAGCGTTCTGCCCGATTTTTCGGTATATCCGATTTTGATGCCCGTGCCTCCCTCATACTCGGACACCACTTTATTTTTGTTGTAAAAATAGTTGAATTTGTCAGGCTGTCTGCTTGCTTGCCATGACCGGGCTGCGGAAATCTCTCTGAACGTTTCATCTTTCATGGCTTCCATTGCAATGAGCGCCATCTCTCTTGCCGTCGTATAGTGGTTTTCATTGAAAAGGCCGTGCGGGTTTACAAAGTTCGTATTTGTGCATCCCAGACCCTGCGCTCTGTCATTCATCATTTGAATGAAGTTCTCGGCGTTTCCGCCGATGATCTCGGCGAGCGCTACAGCAGCGTCATTTCCTGACCGCAGCATCAAGCCATACAGCAAGTCTTTGATCGAAACTTCCTCGTCTGCCGCCAGATAAATCGACGATCCCTCTACGCCTACGGCACCTGATGGAATCTTGACCGTCTGCTCAATGTCGGACCGGAGGTGCTTCATCGTTTCAAGCGTTACAAGCGCCGTCATGATTTTGGTCGTGCTTGCGGGATACGTTCTTTCATCGGCTCTTTTTTCAAAAAGGACTTCTCCCGTCGTTCCGTTGATCAAAATCGCTTGATTCGCGGATATTTGCGGCGGCGACGGCGCATACGCGCCCAGCGATGCCCGATAATACAAAGCGGCCGCGCAAACGACTGCAATGATGATCACGAAAATCAAAACAAACAGTTTATATCGATTCATACAATAATCTCCCTATGGTTAAACAGTAGTTATATATCTTATCTTACGATTCAGGGCTTGATATATGACTCTTATTTTGGTGGTTTGACATAAAAGCGGGAACAAATGGCATAGAACAAACGTCAAAAACTTGCAATATCCCCGAAATGAAAATATGATATATCGTACGACAATACAAGTTAGGAGATGCATATGTTGCGTAAAACACTTTGTCTTTTCTTCATCATGCTTACGGCCATGCTTCTTGCAAGCTGCACAGATGATTCCGAACGCCCCTCGCGCATAGAGAATTTGCCGCGCTTTGAGGCAAGCACGCCGCCGAGATTTCACCCCGAACCTGTCACACAATTTATTCCCATGGATTACGGCACGATACGCCCGTTCCTTGGGCAAATTAACCAAGGCGAATGGGGTTGGACAAATGAACGGTTTGGCTTTATCGATGGGTACGGGCGCATCATTTGCGACCCCATATTCAACGAAGTTACGCTGCTGTCACACGAAGACCGGCATGCCTTTGTGGTTTCAAGCCGCTGGGTTCCTACAGGAGATGCAATACCGGCTTGGGAGAGGGACGATTTAGAGGGCTTCGTTGCCGTCATATCGTCGAACGGATCTTTTTTTGGTATGTTTGACGATGTTTATGCGGGCGACTTTGCTACGGCGTTTGACTTCGAATTCATTCCCGTGAAACGAGACGGCAAATGGGGTGTCATTGATTTTGACGGCAATCAAATCGTTGACTTCGCGTTCCCAAACGCGCCGCTGTTCTCCGATGGCCTTGCCGCTGTTTTCACATGGCCTGAATCCCTGAGCGGGGAGGGTGACCATTTGTGGTGGTATTTTATTGACCAAGTCCCTTTCTACTATATAGACATACACAGCAACAACGTTTTGGGGCCGTTTGAACCTCCATCGGGGCTCATGATTGCTGAACCCATTGCCATCCATCTGGAAGCGGTTATGTTTCATAACGGCCTGGCGATGAACTTTCATAACGAACGGTACGGATTTATCGACACATCGGGCAACGTTGTAATCCCTCATCAGTATCTGCTTTTCCAAAGTGCGCAAATCGGATGGAACAGTGCCGGATTGGCGCTTGTTGCTTCAGGAGAAGCCGAGAGCGTTCGAGAGGAAGACCTCGTTACCTATGCGCTGATCGACCGCTACGGCAATACTGTCGTTCAAATGCCGGAGGCCGGAACATCCGGTGTGATGGGCTGGCGGCTCGATGATCTTTATACCGTGTCGCGCCCGGAAGACTGGCTCACCCTCGCCGTATTTGACCACGCCGGAAATGAAATCCGCGTGCTTGGTGAAAACCACGTGGGCAACGGCTATTTCACAAACACACAAAGAGGCGAAGACGGTATGATTGCAGAGACACACCTGATTGGGCATGGCATAGACCGCACATTTACAGATGCCGGCATCAGCTGGATGTTCGGCGACTGGTTTTTCATTTTTGATAACGAAGATGCACAAACGCGTTCCATAAACGTACAAACGGGCGAACTGCGTGACGATTTCATCATATGGAGCTGGCCGAGGATACCGAACCGCAACATCATTGCCAACACGAACAACAACACCATGCTTTTTGGCGTCGCAGACGATGACGGAAACCTTTTGATAGACACCGCTTTCGACAGCCTGCAAATCATCGGCGAATACTATTTTGCCGTACAAGGCCTGCACGGTGGACTGATTGATGCGAATGGACAGTGGGTTTTCCGCACAACGCTGTCCGGAAATTTTGATTAAGGGAGAACTTTATTATGTTTAGATTTTTGAAACGATCACTTGTTTTCATCGTTGTTACAGCGCTGTTCCTCATGGGCTGCGCTTCAACCGATGAACATCTCACTTTTACGGAATCCACATTCCCGCGCGTTGACGGCTCTACCGCAAACATCCCATTGGGTGAAGCGGCGGCGGCCGTTCTGATGGGCATTGACCGTGCAGACGCCGCACGATTCGCAAATTTCAACGGCACAGACAGGTCATTCAGAAACCTCGTTGATGGCAATGCGGACGTGCTAATTGTTTATGAACCCTCTGAAGAAACAGTACGCACCTTGGGCGGTTTGGATGGCCTGAACATGGCACCCATCGGCTACGACGGACTGGTATTCATCGTAAACGCCTCAAACCCCGTCGATAGCCTGACGGTTGAGCAAGTACGCGACATCTACGCCGGAGTCATCACCAACTGGAACGAAGTGGGCGGCCCGGACGCGCCCATCGCTCCGTTCCAACGAAACGAGACTGCAGGCAGCCACGCGCTCATGGTGTCGCTGTTGATGCAGGACACGCCGCTGATGCCTCCCAAGCAAATCTATATGTTCGGTGGGATGGGCGAAATGTTGACAGCGGTGGCCGAGTTTGATGGCGGCCAATACTCCATCGGCTACCATGTGTTCTATTACGTGGCGGAAATGATCCAAAACCCGAATGTAAAAATATTGCGCATCAACGACGTTATGCCAACCCAAGAGACGATTGGCAGCGGTGAATACCCGTTGACGAACCCGTTCTACGCCGTCATTCGAGCAGACGAACCGACAGGCAGTCCTGCATATCAAATGTTCCGGTGGCTGCAAAGCCCGGAGGGTCAAGCATTGATTCACTTAGAGGGGTATGCGGCAATCGGCGGACGCAATTAACTACCGCTTTCCGATCACCTTAGCCAATTCCGACATCTTCTTCTCGGAAACGTGAGCGCGGCCGTCATTCACCATGACGGCCTCTTTTGTCGTTCTGTCAAGACAGGCGATCTTTTTGGGGTTCAAGAGATAAGATTTATGGCATCGATAAAACTCCGGGATGCGTGTTTCGACCTCTCCGAGGGTTCCGCGGAAGTCCAGTTTATTATGCGCCGTGTGCAAAATGATTTTGTTGCGAGTCTCTGAATTGGTTTCAAAAAACAGAATATCATCGTACGGAATCATCCAAACTTCGCCATTTGCGGCCACCTTGAAGTACATCCGCTTGGGCTTCTCTTCAAGATAGCACTTATACGCCGTCAGAATACTCTCGATCACCCGTGTCTCGATATCTTTGGAACGCTCCTTGACAATATAGTCGATCGCTTCGAGTTTATGCTCATCGGTCAAGTACGCCAGTTCCGAGTGGGCTATGATGAACACGATTTTCGCATAGGGGTCGGTTTCTCTGATCATTGTCGCCAGCTTCATGCCATTCATCTCATGGTACTGCAAATCGATATCGAGAAAGTAAAGTCCACTCGTGTCCGGGTGGGCTTTTATGTCGTTCCGCACATCGGCCGGATCGCCGCATATCAAGATGAGTTCCATCTCGACATCATCTGTAACAATTTGTTTTCTAACAACAGATTCGATGTGTTCCCGGTGTCCAAGATCGTCTTCATAAATCAATATGTACAATAATGTTTTCATAATAGCCCTAATTGTACCCTTTCATTTTTGCATCACACAACAAGTCTGTGATGAACGCCAATAATCCGTGATGAACGCCTATTGTGCCGCGCAAAAATGTGTTTTATTCTTAAATAAGGAAGAGTCTATTGAGTCAATCTTTCGCTCTTTCAACCAGTCCAATCGGACGTATATGGTAGGTGCACTCTCCAATTCCTACCCATGCGTCCGATATTTACGGAAGCGCTGTGGGAGCTACCAATCCCACAGCTTCGTATTGGACAAAACAAGTTAACTTTTGTAAGAAAATTAAGAAAAGAGGTACAAAAACAAATGTTACGAAGTAAGAAAATTCTAAGCTTGCTGCTCGCGCTTGCCCTGATATTGGGGCTGATGCCGATGACAGTACTAGCAGGAGACACATACGAGGGTGCAGATATTGCTGTGTACGACCTTGTATATCTCCATACCGATAACCCGGTGGATATGCCGGAGGATACATACGAGGACGCCGCTATTGCGTCGTTGAGTATACCAGATGCAACGGCGAGCAATGAAGAGCCGGGCAGCGGTACATGGGTGCCTAACACTGCACGAACCATCGTGCGCGGTCTCCTTATTGATATTTGGGGATACGGCGGTTTACTACATACACACAATGTATATGGTATTGTAATCCCGTCGACTTTGTTTGATTTAGTAGAGACAGATGGCTGGGAAGCTTGGTTTATGACGTATCGCGCTTGGGAACCGGCGGCGGCTTCTCCATTCAGTGCTACTGCAGCAGTTGCAGCAAGCGGCTTAGCATGGGACCATCCTGACCGTATTCAAGACTTAGATCAATTCTTTAGTTACTTTGAGGCTATTTTCAATCGTGCTGTACAACAATAGAGCCGAGCACTGAAATAATTGTACTTGGTTTTGTGCTCTTTGATTGGGATTGGAATGAAATAACACAAAGCCTCAGTGCACCGATGCGTAGAATTTTACAGGATGTACTATCACCTGCGGTCATCCCGATCCCCGGCCCTCCTGTCATTGCGGCAGAGCCTGTGGACATCTACGTTGATGCAACGAACCGAGAAGTAACGTTAGTGTTCAACATGACTGAAAATCCGGGCTTGGCACTTGGGTGGATAGATGTCACTTGGAACGCGAGCCAGTTAAGCAATGTAAATATTACAGGATCCCGTGACGCGTTACCGTTCCACAATGTGCAGACAATGGCAAGCGACCGCCTTAGAGTCAACTACTTCTCATTTACAGGCGACCACACAACCAATGGTGAATTGTTTACTGTTACAGCAACAGTTGCCGCCGGTGTGCCTGTAGGTCAGATTGAACTTGGTATTAGTGCATCTGTTGGCAATCAGCTTAACACCGAGACTTTTGTGCCTACGGTTTCACCGGGCATAATCAATGTCGTGTCCGACAACAACAACTTCATCTGGGGCGATGTGAATGGTGATGGGGATGTGGATTGGGATGACCTGTTTCTGTTAATCGCACACCTGAATGATCCGTCTGTTACGGTATTCCCGGGTGCGGATGTAAACGCGGATGGCACAGTGGATTGGGACGACCTATTCCTGCTGATTGCGCATCTCAATGATCCATCGATTCCCTTAGGCCCGCAAACACGGCCATAAAATCTTGAAAGGATAACGAATGTATAAAATGAAAACGCAAAATTGGAAAAAAGGATTAGGCATGCTTCTTGTCGTTGCCCTGCTGATCGGTCTGCTACCGATGAGCACTGTGGCCACAGCTGCTCCGACACCACTGGAAGCCACATTCAACTTTGTGGACAGTGACAGCAGCAGCCTACCTACAACCGATTTCTATGTAGAAATTGAGTTGACAAGAAACCTGACGGGTCTGGGTCAAATCGTAGTTGACTTGGGCTTTGATCCCACCGTAATGGTACCCGTGCTGAGCGCCGGGACAACGATTGCTACCCAGCCTGTTGCACCAATGGAAATGGTAGGGGTGGCCAGCTTCCCGAATATGGGCGTATTCCCCAATGGGGACGGAACACGCGTTACTGTGGCGGCAGGTGGCATCATGGGTGCTGCCGCCGGCCAACAGGTCACCGGAGAAGTGGAACTGGTACGCATACCTTTCTCGGGTAATATCGGTATCATTACTGCGACTGTGAATATGGTTCGAGTAAACAACGTGAAT